>JANOZA010000363.1:0-5050 GCA_031429155.1 Verrucomicrobiota bacterium
GTTTCATGGTCGTTAAAATGTGAGAATTGATTGCCAGACTGAATCCGTGGCGGGGATTGCTTTGATGAGGTCACCGAGGTCTTTGTGGCCATCAGGCATCGTCAGGGCGTCTACCTGGCATCCGACGGTTTCCAGTGCTGCGGCCCATTTCGCGGCGGCTTCGTGCCCGGCGTGATCGTTGTCGGCGAGGATGCGGACGCGGCGGCCTGCCAGTTTGGCCAGATGGTCTTTGTTGAACCGGCTGGACGCGCTCACGGCGGCGATGATGGCCACGCTGTGCAGAGTGCCGGTGTTGCTGTCGGCGCGTTGGATGGCTTCTGCGGCTTCCAGGAGGCTTACAGCGCCCTCCGTGAGCAGGACCGGCACGTCTGGGCCGCCTATGCCGCCGGGGTGGAGGAATGCGCCCTGGCTGCCGGGGAGGTTCAGAGCCTTCAACTTGCTGCCGTCCTTTTGGGCGAACGGCTGTCCACTCATGCGCCGGACTTGCGCGAACGTGCCGGAATGCACGGCAAGGCATTCCGCCCCGCGCCACTGGCAGCGCCAGAGGTGATCGTGGCAGGCGATGAGGTAAGCGGCATCCGGTGAGACGTGCCGCAGGGCGGCTATGGCGGCGAGGTCTGCCGGCGTGGGCTTTTGGAATGCCGGCCACTGCCGGCGCTTGGCGGCTTTGCTCGCGCCTTCATCCACGGGGTTGGCCTTGTCATTGGCCAGCAAGTAGCCTGCGGGCTTGGCACACTTTGCGGCGTCGCTGAGCTTGTGCCGTAGTGCGGCCTCGCTCCACGGCGGGCAGCAGGCGGCATTCCATTCCAGCATGAGCGGAAGGGCTTGCTCCGGCGTGAGGTTGAAGCCGCGCACCATTGCGAGGGCGGCGTGATAAGTGGCGGCGTGACCTCCACTGCCAGCGATGGCAGGCGGCATCTTAGCCAGGTATTTCCGGGCGCGTTCGATGATGTTTTGATTCATGGGCGCAGCTTTTGAAGTTGCGCCGGGTCGTCATTCGCCTATGCTCGCGGTGTCCAGAAAGACAGGCCGGGAGAGTCGAAAGGCTCCCCGGCATTTTCATGCGGTGGCGGGGTTGGAGTGACGTTTGGGCGGAGTGATGGCGTAGGACGGGGGGCGGTTCGCGCAGCGTTGCTCATAAGCGACAACCTCCTTGAGGAGGTGCCGCACTATCCGCCCGCCCATACGGTAGGGCGTCCATCCTTCGCGGCGTGCGGTTCGTTTTACGGTTTCAACGGAGCAGCAGTGCCGCCTGGCAATTCCGTCGAGGGTGATGAATGCGGCATCGTCTGAGCCGCCCGGTCGAGTGGTCTGGTGTTTGGTCATGCAACGATCCTACGGGAGGCACGCCAATCCCCCTAAGGAACTATAAAGCCGCACGTGGCATTATAGTTCCGCCAGGACTCGCTTCTCGAATCGCCGTTGTTTTACCTGCGCTTCGGACGGTTCTTTGCCGGCTTCTTGAGCGGACTGTCATCCACAAACCCCATGAGGTTGTTGTCAGTGAGCCAGCTGCGAAGGACTCGGCGCGAGAAGGATTGTGGCTTCTCTGCGCCGATTGAATCCTGAATCATTTCTCCAACTTTCTCCACAAGTGAGGAAAACTTTATCCGCTCCCATGACAGGATTTCCGCACCCCGTTCCACCGTCTGCCACTTGCCGCCGGTGCAGATCCATTCCTCCGGGGTTTCGGGGTATCGGAAGAGTTTGTGTGCCGCGTCGGCGAACACGACGACGAAGAAATTTTCGAGGCTGCCGGCCGACCATTTGGGCTTTCCCTTCTTGCCCGTGGGGACCGGGAAGCTCTTCACGTCCTTGTCCAATTGCCTGTGCTCCATTAGCTCTGTAATTCTTCTGAAAGTTTCCGCCTCATTTCTGGAAAATGCTGCCATGAGGTAATGGAATGCCATGGAAGCCACTAAATCCTTTTGTTGGCACCGCTCTATCTCTGCTGCCTTGCCGCCAGCACCCTCCGGGCCGAATTTATCACGGATGGTTTTGAAACTGGCTTCCGCCGCCAGAAGCAGCCCCGGCAAAGTCTCTGTAAGCCGGCCCATCTGGATTCGCATAACAGAAATCCAATATTCCCCGCCAGCTTTGTCACGCTCTGAAAGTATTCTGCAAATCGCAGACAGCCGCAGCGCGTGTTCCGTCAGCGGTGGTTGAGGCGCGCTGGTCGCAAACAGCCCGGTGGCGAGAGTCCTTAGCAGGTCGCTCAATTCCTTCTTGGAGTAAGGTTCGCTTTTGGGATTCATGGCGCGGATAGGTTTCTTCGTGCGGCATGGCTCACGATTTGAGCAGCGCGGGTGCGGAGACGAGTCCGGCGGCGGTGGCGAGGCTGGCCTGGCTTTTGTCGAAGGTCAGGAAGGTATCGGCGCGGAGGATGAAGGCGGCGGAGACGTGGAGGATGTCGAGTGCGCCGTAGGCGGCACGGCGAGAGTGGAACAGGCTGAGGCGGTGAGCTTCCGGGTAGAGGCGACGGGATGCGGTTTCCCTGCGGAGCAGCACGCCATCGCGCAGGGCGGTTTCCAGGCCGGTGTGGGATTCACGTTCCTCTGCGGCGCTGACGAGCCCGCCGGCCCGCTGCGCACGGAAGGTATTCTCTGTCTCAAAAATTGTCAGCCGCGAGACCAGGACGGGGCACTGGCGGTGAGACCGCCACCATTTCCATGCGCGTGCCCGGTGCTCATCGAGCGTGAACAGGGCGACAAGAAAACTGGTGTCGGCGTAAGGGGTCATGCCTTGCCCCTGAGCCGGAGAAGCGTGCTCATCAGGTCGCGGGTTTTTTCGCCGGGCTTGGGACCGAATCGGTCAGCGAATGCCTCCCGCGTGGCAGAGGATGCCGGGCGTTTGCGGAGCGGCTTGGCTGGCGGGGAAATGGTGGCGGTTTTCATGCGATGGATGGTTGAGCGCGTTACTGTGCGGCAGTGCGTTTCTTTTTCAAGGCGGGAGGCGGAGGCGCGGGGTCGTCTGCGGGAGCCGGAAACGGAATGGCGGCATCCGGGGCGGTGAGCAGTGAGCCCAGGCCGGTGGTGACGGGTGTCTTGATGTCGGCGTAAATGGCGGCAGTGATGGTCGGCGTGCTGTGCCGGAGATAACGCTGTGCGGCGAACAGGCCGTGGTCGGTGGCGACGATGGAGCCGATTTCCTTTCTCATCGTGTGCAGCGGGCGCGCCTCTTTGACGCCGTGAGCGCGCAGCCACGCCAAAAGGCGCTGATGGGTGCGCTCGACGCGGTAAGCGCGTGTGTGGCCCCGTGGGGCGTGTTGCGGGCCATCCAGGACAAACAGGCCGACGGATTGTGCGCGGTAGCCCTGGAAGATGGCGGCGGTTTCGGGATCAAGATCAATGGCCCCGGCGCTGTCGGCGGACTTGAGCCGGTGAAACTCGGTATCCTGCAAGATGAGCTTGCGCCCAGCAAAGTCGAAGGCTTGCCAGGTGAGCAGGTCGGCTTCACTGCGGCGGAGTCCACAAACGAGCGTGAGAAGGATGAGCTTGAACGCTTCCGGGTCATCTGTCGCGAGTCCCTCGCGGGCGGCGGTGAGGATGTGCCGGGCATCGAGACGGCTTTGGTAGCGCATGGACGGTGGTCTTTCCAGGCTGACGCCATCCAGCGGAAGGACGGGCGGGAGATTCACCAGGGCGCGCAGGTCTTCGAGGAGCTTCTTTCCAAATAGGGCTTTGGCGTTTCGGATTAGGCTGTTCGTGGTGACGACGGCGCGATTGCGTGCAGTGGGGTCGGCACCGGCGGCGCGGATGTAGGCGTTGCGCCAGAGCTTCACGTCGGAGGGCGTGAGCTTGTCGAGGCGGACGGCATCCACCTTTTCCCGATAAGCCCGGCCCGCGTCCTTGAACTTGTCGGCATCCTTAATCCCGCAAACTCCCGCGACGATGCGGCGGAAGGCTTTGGCGTAAGTGTCCAGCGACTGTGCGCGGGCCATGCTTAGCCCCAGCGCGGCAGTGATGAGCGCGCCTACGGTGCCGGACTTGGCTTCTACCGGCGGGCGGACTTTGTCGAATGCCGCATCCCATCCGGTGCGCTCTATGTTTTTCCAAAGTTCCGCAGCCTGCCGGGCGGCATCCTCACGGGAGCGGGTCTGGAAAGAAAGGCGGCGCTCTACCCCGGAACGGTAAAACCGCGTCTCGAAATAACCGCGTCCCTCGCGGACCTGCATCCGGGGCAACCAGTGCCGGTAATCGGTCTTTGGGAATAACGCATTTCCTCCCCTATCACTGATGGGCCGGTCGTGGGCCGGTCGTTGGGGCGGCACCTGTGTTTGGTTGTGTTTGGAAGCGGAATGTGCTGGAATCATCTTCCGTGGATGATTGGAGAGTGGTTTCTTGCTCATATCCGCACATTATCACACACAACGATTCAAGGGCAAGAACAGACTGTAAATCTGCTGGCTAACGCCTTCAATGGTTCGAATCCATTCCTGCCCACCATTTTCTCCTTCAAGGAGTCGCGATGGGAATTGTGGTGCTGGTCTACTGACCTAAATGAGGCTTGGGCCGGAGCGAGCGGGGGTATTTTGGCCTCTTGGAATGAGGTCCACGTGTCAGCCAAAGTGATTCAAAACCACGGCTTTCCAGGTGATAGAGTTTTTTGCCGGTGCAGTTTTTACCGGAATTTTTACGAAATGGCTGCGCTCCAACCACGACCCCAACTGGCCATCTAATGTCAGCGTTGCCAGCGTCTCAATGCCGCCCAAAACAGGCCAAGGATCGAGTTATAGCGAAACGTGGCGAGCAGTTTGGGACTGGTGAAGGGTGCCATATTCGCGTGGAGTACTCAAGGGCTGCAGACCACAGGCCCAAGAGTCTGCAGAACTCCCCGCCCTTCGCTTTCAACGGGAGCAGCTTCAGTGTTTCGGTGCTTTTCCGGGTACGGAGAGCATGATGCGGTCCGTCCAGGCGATGCCGATGGCGGACAGAATGAATATGGCATGGATGATGGTCTGCCACATCACCCCCTCCGCAGTGATGGTTTTTTCGGCCTTGGCGAGACCGATGCTGCCGGCCTCGATGAACGTCTTCAGCAGATGGATCGA
>JANOZA010000364.1:0-5744 GCA_031429155.1 Verrucomicrobiota bacterium
ACTTCGGCGCGGCCCGGCCCGGCGACTCCGGTGCCGACGCGCGGGGTCACTCCACCGGCTTCGTAGATGGGCAGGCTGTTGAGCACATGCTGGTTGGAGCCGTGCGTCACCCAATCCTTGATGTTCTGCACGGCTGCGAGCCATGCATTCTTATCGTAGTTGGCGAGCGCCACACCCTTGGCATTCCCCCAGCGGGCGGACTCAGCGATGACGGCGTTTTCCAGTTCAACTCTGCGGGCCTCGATGGCCGCCAGCACTTTCGGAGTAGTGAGCGGGCCACCCTGCCTGAGCAGGCATTGCGCGCGGTCCGCGAAGAGCCGGCGATACTCCGTAGAGTAGGCGAGGTATTCGTGGAGGTATTGCGGATTCGTCCGGGCAAGGTCGTTGCCGTTGTTGTAGAGGTAGGAATTCTGATACAACTCCGGATTCGTCGCACTGTAGGCTCCACGGAACTGCTGATAGGTGGGCCAGATCACGCGGGGATTCGGTCCGACAACATTGACGCCAAAGGCCCACGGGCCGAGGCGATTAGTGGAACGGAAACCAGCCGTGACGGTGTTGGCCACGGGACTGAACACGAACTTGGTGGTGTTGATACCCGCCGAGTAGTCGGTGTCCATCTGAATGCCGGCAGCATTGATGTCACCGCTGAGCATGTCCGTGCCCATGCCGTGCTCGAAATCCCAGACGAAGTAGCGGAACCCCTGCTGGCCGGTGCGATCCCGGACGGCCAGCCAGTTGTTCGAAGCATTGTTCAGGAAGGTCGAAAGCGGCGCGTCGTAGGCTCCGCAGTAACAAGTGATAATGACGTAATCCACGAGGCTGTTAACGTCCAGGAGGACAGGCAGGGCCACGTTGCGCACCGCGGTCTGCGTGCCTGGAGTGTAGTCCATGCCCATGAGCTTGTAGAATCGAATATTGCGGTCGTTGATCGCCGCGGCGGTGAGCGTGGTGCCATTCCGGTTCCGCAGATCGAAGGCGCCGCCATAGAGCTTGTTCCATGTGCTGGCATAAGTGCCGTCCGCGGTGGTGGTGCCGGTGATGCCCCGGGTCGCCTCACCGTCGGTGGCTTCCGTCTGGTAACCGTTCACACTGCCGGAGGACTTCACGACGTCGTAGTTGTCCTTGTCTCCTCCGAAGTATTCCTCGGAGAAGGACGACTCCGCCCTCTCCTGGAGGTAGTGGAGTCCCCAATACATGCCGTTGAGGTAGAGGTGGACATACTTGTTTCGCGTGCCGTATCCGCTGGCGGCGATCTGAATGTCCCGGCTCGCGATGTCGCGGATGAAGGTATTGTAACGCCAGGGGAACACCGTGCTGGTGTTGGTATTGTTCGTGTAGGTGAAGTTGCGGATGTTGGCGGCCTCCGGAGAGAAGGACCACGAGTAGTTGTTCGCAGTGGCGAGGTCGAGCTGCTCGAACCTGCTGGCGCCGGCCGCTCCATACATGGGGTAGCGCAGACGCCCGCCGTAGCCGGGGTCATTACGGAAATACAGGTGCCAGGAGTGCTTCGGATTGCCGTCGTTCCGGCTGAATCCTCCGCGGGACCGGATGCCGGCCTCAATCTGGAAGTTGCCACCGAGTGAACCATTGTCATTGATGAGTTCGACGGAGCAGTTCCGCTCGAATGCGCGCCCGCGGAACTGGCTTTCCACGAAGATACCGCAGGTCGGGTCGGTCAGGCTGGTGATATCCATCACGACGCTGACTGTAGGGATCGCCTGGAGAGCGGTTTTGACCTCGGCCTCGCGGCCAGTGACGATGGCGGAGTCCATCCCGAAGTCGAAATACTGCCCCGAAACCGTCGTGTTGGGCCAGCCCTTCGCGACTGCATCCACCGTGTTCTGAGTGAGCACATCAGCAAGGAAGAGGTAGGTCTGGGTATCGGTATTCGTGGGGATGGCTCCGGTGCGCATGGCCCGGGCCCGGAGCGTGGTGGTCACGCTGATGGGGATCGGAGCGGAGTAGGTGCTGCCGTTCAGTTCCGTCGGGATGGAACCATCCGTGGTGTATCGGATGACGGTCCTGGCGGTCAGGTCATCTACCGTAATGGTCAGGTTGAAGGCGGCAGTCTTGATGCCGCGATCCACGTCGAAATGGGTATCGCCGGTCACCAGACTGGCGGCTCCGCCCATGTTCAGTTTGCCCGGTGTGGGGGTGGCGGAATAGCCGACATTAGTGCCTTCATACCAGCCGTAGGAGACATCGCTCCGCTGGTTGGGATAGTTGTAGGACGAGACGTTGAGGTAGCCGCCGCCGCCATCGTTTTTCTTCAGGGCCACATAACCGACTCCGCCGCCAAGGGTAAAGTTGGTGTGGAATTCCGTGACGGGCGGCGGGGGAATCCGGTTCGCCTTGCCGGAAGCAAAGACCATGAGATAACCACCGGCCGGGATGCTGGCCGTAGCCGGGAAGGCCCACTTGTTGGGAATGGCCGCATTGTCGGTGAGGTAGTAGCCATTCAGGCTGATGAGCGCGCCAGTGCCATTGTAGAGTTCGATCCAGTCGGGGGTGCTGCCTTCAAGGTCTTCGAGCGTCTTGCCATTCACGGCCATGAACTCGCTGATGACGACATCGGTGCCAGGGGGAGCGGAGGGACTGGTGGAGACGATGGGCAGCGCCTTGGTGCGGCAGGCGTCTGCCGGATCCACGTAGAACACTTCGCCACCGGAGCCGCCACCGCCTTCGAAGTAAACATACTCGATGAGGTAAGTGCCGGCCTGAACCTCTACCGTTCCGGTGAGCGGCAGGCTGCCGAGGAACCCGTGGTAAGTTTCATCCTGGACCAGCGTTTCGCCGGAATCGAGGAAGTCACCGTCGTTGTTCAAATCAATGCGGAGTCTGCCGCCGTCATCGTTGTTGATACCCAGCGTGTAGTTCCCGGGGGCATTGACCACGAGCGTCGCGGTCGCCCTGAGGGAATACTGATCAAACGTGACGGCTGCTCCACCGACCGGGGTGCCGGACGGAGGCGGACGCACTTCGCCGCCGGGGAGACTGCCTCCCGAAGTGAGCGCATCGTCATAGTTGATGATGGCCACACCCGTCTGACGGTAACGCATGAGCACCTTGTTCGTGTTGCCGGGCTGCGCGATCGGCGGCACGGCCGGGCCGGTCATTGTCGGGATCGTGGTGCTGATGTTGTTGGTCGCCAGCGGCCCACGCTCACCAATGTCCGCATCGGTAATCGCGAACATTTCCTCACTTTGATAAACCCCGGAATTGTGCGCATTGCGCGTTCCGTAAACCGGATCGTTATAGCCAAAGCGATTCCAGTAATCCACCTGCACCGTCCAGCCGGCGGGCGAAACGCCGAAACGTTCCGGCAGCGTCACCGTCACCGGTGCCGTGGATGTACCATAGATATTCGAAGCCGACAGCAAATAGGTCGTCGTCAGTTGCGGCTGCACCACAACAGAACCGCTGAATGCCACCGCCGTCGAGAGCGATGAGTCATTCAGCCGGGGCGTAATGGTGGCACTGATCGCGTCGGTGACAGTCCAGTTCAGCGTCGCGAAGGACCCCTGAAGCATGCTGGCCTTGTCCGTGGTGAAGGTCAGCACGGGAGGAGGCCCGATATCGATTGGCACGCTGAGAACATTGGAATTGCCGCCGACATTGCTTGCGGTCAGCGTGTAGGTAGTGTCAACGGCCGCCGCAGTAAGGGTCGCGAACCCGCGCTGCGATCCGTCCGCCAGAGTTGTCGTCGTGGCAGTGACGTCGGTATTGGTAACGCCATCGCTGATGGTATAGGTGGTGCCATTAAGACCCTGCCAGCGAAACGTCACCGGAGCGCCTGCGACCACGGTCGTGTCATCCGCGGTGAAGGAAGTCAATGTGGGCGGCACATCCACCTGCACCGTAACCGATGCCGTCACCGGCGTCCCACCCGCTCTCACGCCAGTGATCGTGTAGGTCGTGGTAGCGCCTGGTGAGGCGAAGGCGATGCCGGTGCCGTAGCCATTGACCGTCGTCGCAGTGACATCCTGATTGACGAACACTCCGCCATTGAGGGTGACGGTGGTGGCATAGACCGCATCCCATCTGAGAGTGAGGGTTGCAGGCAATCCAGCCGTGACAAAAAGAGAACTGCTTTTCAGATTCATTACCGGCACCTGATCAACAAGTGTTAGACCGCCCGCGGGATCACCGAGTTGCTTAAACACCGCGGCATCATAGGCCGGGCGATCACCCGGGGCGTAGAAGACCTCATTGCTCGCGCCGCCGTTTTGCTCGTTGTAGTAAAACCGGAAGTTATAATCGCCCGCGGCGGGGAAATCCACCACCCCGATCATATTGGTATCGCCGGTAGGAAACCCATTTTGCAGGGTATCACCGACGATGCTGCCATTAAGATTGGTGCTTACGTAGAGTGTCGTGAACGTGGCCCCGGAAATGGACAGCGCGGAGCCGTCGTCGCTCTTCAGAGTAAAGGTATACTTCCCCGGAGCAGCGACACGGAAACACCCCTGGGCCGCCTGGAAAAAGTAATCGTCGGCGGCGGCGGTATTGGTCAGAAAGCTTGCACCCGCGACCGCATTGAAACCGGTACCACCGGCACCATTGGGATCGTTGAACTCAATCGCGGTCGCCGTCGTGGTCAGTCCTTGTCCGATAGCCACTGAACTCCCCCATCGGGTAAACACGGGGATATCATAGAGCGACCGGAGGAAAGTTGTCGCGAGGACATTGTCCGTGACGGTGACGCCATCCGGCTGCTTCGGCTGGCCGTTGGCTTTCACTTCCAGGATGCCGATGGTGCCCGGCCCACCAACAGGAAAAGCCGTTGGCGTATTTGCGGGCAGGGAGACCGGATAGGCGAAATTGAGGGGCCGTCCCGTGGCCCGCAAACCGAACCGGGGATCGGCTCCCCGGGAAAGATCTTCGATTTGTCCCGGGTTCAGCGCCTCATCCCAGACGGAAATTTCATCCAATCGCGTTCGACTGACCCGGGCCGCGTTGGAAGCATTGGTGTTCGCATTGATGTCACCACCGAATACAAGGGGAGCATTGGTGCCGATGTATCCACCGCTGCCTCCGGAGACCGCCTCCGAGCGGGCGTGAAGCCCGTTGAAATACCAGTGCTTCCATGTGCCGTCAAAGACCACGGCGCAATGCTGCCAGATGCCGGGGACGACATTTGTGGAGAATTGAGTTCCGGCGGTGATGGTCGGTGCGGCGAGGATGGGACCACTTTTGGCGATGTCATTGACTCCTACGTCGCCGTCGCCATTTCCACCCAACGCCCCGAAGTTCCGGGTGGTGAAGGCCATATTGTTGTTGGCACCTCCACGACGCACCGCCCAGCCTTCCCACTGCGTCGGCAGTCCGGCCGTACCATAGCTCTCACCGCCCTTCGACACAAAATTTCCCCAGCTTTGGCTCGGCAAACCCTTGAACCAGAAAGAAACTGTCAACTTCCCAGTCGTCGTAGTCGCGGGATAGATGACGCTCCCGATATTAAAAATATTTCCCCGGCTGGTCACCGCCCCGGGTGCCGCGATTCCAGTCACCCCTTCCATGACCACGTAGCGGTCAGCGCCGGACAGGTCGAGGCTATAGTTGGCACCGCCCGGAGCCGTCAGAAAAGGAGCTTGGGGAACATCTGCATTATTGAACAGCACCCGATTCGCTCCGGTGCCGCCGCCGTAGTTCCGGTCATTGCCATGGTAACTGTTACCGGATAAATCTTTGAGACGTTCCGAAGTAGTGGTCGCCGGCGGGCCGTCGAAGTTCCAGTATCC
>JANOZA010000365.1:0-8035 GCA_031429155.1 Verrucomicrobiota bacterium
GCCGCCAGCGTTCGTTCTGAGCCAGAATCAAACTCTCCGTAAAGAATTGTGTTCTAAACATCTGATTCCGGCATAATTAAATAACCAAAATCGCAATGCTCAGAAGAAATATTTGACGTTTTCGCTCAGGAGTCTCCTCCCGAGCAGGACCGCGCATCTTTATAGACGCGCAGCGCACAAATTAGTCTTTTCTTCAACTTTTCGTCTAAGTATCTGAGGCTAAGCCTCATATCCTAGACTCCAAGTAACTGTTTTTTCAAAGAACCTTTGGTTCAGGGGGACAAAAATACCGGTCGTGGTCATTTCTGCCACAATCGGTATTGTCTGTCGGTCCGCTGATCGCGTTGTTTCGTGCGACGCCGTTCTTATAACCCAACTTTTCTGATGTGCAACTCTTTTTCTGAAGTTCTTATTCTTTTTCTTCTTTGAAGGGCCTTTCCCGGTTCAGCCGGGCTCATTTTCAGATAAATCCGAGGCGTTCAGAACCTGCTCAGGGCCATTTTCTGAGCTATCACGCGGATAAATCCCTGTCGCACAGCAAGGTGTCTGAGGCACTTTGACTCGGCTCTTCCTGAATATGCATTCACTCTCCACTCTCCACGCAGCAGCTTCCGGTGATCCCTTTCTGCCCCTGCTCGCCTTTACCCTGCTACTCACCGTCGGTGCCGCGCTGGTGCTGCGGCGCTTGAGATTCCCGGCCCTCCCCGGTTACTTTCTTTGCGGGTTTCTACTGGCACGCACTGGATTGGTGGATCTGTCTGCCGGAAGTAAGGCATCCGAGCTGCTAACCCATATGGGTGACGTCGGTGTCGTTCTTTTGATGTTTGGCATCGGCACAGAGTGCTCGCTCCATGAGTTGATGCATCTGCGCAAGAATGGCCTCCGAGCAGGCCTGCTGCAGATCACCGCAACCGTTATCGTCTTTTCGACGGCTGCCCTTATTTGCGGGCACGGCTGGAGTTCACTGCTGTGGGGCATGGTCGGCGCGGTATCCTCCACGGCTGTGGGCGTGAAGATGTTTGAAGATGGTGGCAAAGCCGGGCATCCGGCCGCGCGGCTGGTGCTGGGGATTGCGCTGGTGCAGGACATCGTGGTGATCCTTGTACTTCTTCTACTGACGGGTCTCGCCGGCAGCGGGGGAATGGGAGGCATAGCCGGTGCCACCGGATGGCTGGCCCTTGAGGGGGTAATCTTTCTGGCGGCAGCCGGCCTGCTGAGCCGCTGGGGGATTCCGCAACTACTCAGGGCCGTGAGTAAAACTCGCGCCCGTGATCTCTTCACTCTCGCCGTTCTCGCGCTCTGCGCCGGCATCGCCAGCCTTGGCCAGCTTCTCCATCTGGGTGTCAACATCGGTGCGTTCGCAGCCGGGGTGGCGGTCAGCGGTTCCGTTTACAGCCACCGTATTCTGGCTGATGCGGCACCGTTTCGCGACTTCTTCCTGACCGTATTTTTTCTGTCAGTCGGGGCTCTCGTGAATATGCACTTTCTCCTCGACAACTGGCTGCTTATCGCCGGCCTGAGCGTGCTGGTGCTGGCAGCGAAGACCACACTGACCACACTCGCTGTGCGTATGGCCAAAGCGCCACTGCACCACGCGCTGCTGGCAGCGGCCGCCCTGTCGGGCATCGGAGAGTTCTCCATTGTTCTCGGCCGCGCGGCGCAATCCCACAGCCTCCTCGATCCGGGACACTATCAACTGATTCTTGCCGTCACCGCCGTTACTCTCAGCCTCTCTCCACTACTGATGCGGGCGCTTTTTCCTTATGCGGAGAAGTTGGAGGCGAAGCGAAGCATCCCTGCCCCCTCAAAGCGCAGCGCGGCAGGATTCAGTAAGCGGGTAAAGGAAATGTCGAACCACGCAATTCTCTGCGGATACGGGACGGTGGGGCAGATTCTGCACAAGGGCCTGACACGCCTGGGCATTCCCGTAGTGATCATCGAACTCAACTCCGACACTGTCGCCGGCCTTCTACAGCATGGCCACCCGTGTCTCTTTGCCGACATCTCGCAGGCGGACACACTCGAACTCGCAGGCGTCACGCGCGCCCGAATGATCATCATCTCCTTCCCTCACGCCGAGATCGCCCGGGCGGCCATTACGGTCGCCCGGGAGCGGAATCCGGCGATCCTGACGCTGTGCCGGGCCCGGTTTCCGGGAGAAGCGGCCATGCTGCGGCAACTCGCGCCTGACAGTGTCGTCCATGATGAAATGGAGGCCGGCATCAAGATGCTCAGGCTGTGCGTGCGCGGCTATGAGCGGGACGAGACGGACCTGCTTCCCAACGTCAGCGTGTAGTCAGGCCAGGGCGAGTTCCGTGAGCAAATGCTGGTTCAGTTTGATGCCCGCCTCGTAGTTCTCGATGGTGAAATTCTCGTTCGGGGCGTGGATTTGGCAGTCGGGCAAGGCGAGTCCGAGGAGCAAAGTCTCGCTGCCAAGAATGTCCTTAAAGCTCTGCACGATGGGGATGCTGCCACCCTCGCGGATAAGGGCCGTGTCACGCGTGAAAGTCCTGGCGAGCGCCCGCTGTGCGGCTTTGCCGAAATTGGAATGCGGGTCCATGGCGTAGGGCTTGCCGCTGTGGCCGATCTTAACCTCCAATCTCACGGCGTCGGGACAGACGGCTTTAAGGTGAGCCTCGACCTTGCGTAGAATGTCGTCGGGATCCTGCTGCGGCACGAGGCGGAAGGAGAATTTCGCAAAGGCGCTACGGGGAATAACGGTCTTGGATCCCTCGCCCTGGTAGCCACCCCACATGCCATTGACCTCGGCAGTGGGACGCGCCCAGCGGCGCTCGACGTCAGTATAGCCTGTCTCGCCCCAGAGCTTGGGCACGCCAGTCAGGTGCAGCGTCTCCGCCTCGCCGGGCAGGCTGGCCCAAGCGGTGCGCTCCCAGTCCTGAAGCGGCAGTACGTCGGCGTAAAGGCCGGGGACGGCAATGGTGCCGTCGGCGTTATGCAGGGAGGCGATGATCTTCGCGAGCATGGTATTGGGATTCGCCACCGAGCCCCCGAAAATCCCGCTGTGCAGGTCAATCGTCGGCCCGTGGACCGCGATCTCCAGACACGCGATGCCGCGCAGTCCATAGGTGAAGGTGGGCACGCCAGGCGCGACCATGCCGCTATCCGAGATGGCCACGATATCGCACTTCAGCTCATCACGATGGGCGGTGAGAAACGGCGCGAGGTTGGGGCTGCCGATCTCCTCTTCGCCTTCGATGACGAAGATCAAATTGAGCGGCAGCGAGGCGTGCTGCGCGAGCATTTGCTCCACGCCGCACATGTGAGCCATGAACTGCCCCTTATTGTCTGTGGCGCCGCGCGCGAAGATGCGACCGTCCTTGATGACGGGCTCGAAGGGCGGCGAGTCCCACTGGTCGAGCGGGTCCACGGGTTGCACGTCGTAGTGGCCGTAGATCAGAACCGTCGGCTTGCCGGGAATGGCTTTGCTCCTGGCGACGACGACCGGGTGGCGCGCGGTGGGATGCACCGTGGTGGTGAGCCCCATTCGTGTCAGTTTGGCGGCGATCCAGTCAGCGCAGTTACGCAGGTCGCCGGCATTGGCCGAGTTAGTGGAAATGCTGGGGAAGCGGAGAACGGTGAGGAGGTCTTCAAGCGGTTGGTTCATGCCGCGAGATGCCGGAAGGAACCGGACGATGCAAGGGGAGGAACCCTCAGGCTGCGTCTATGTCAGCCCGCGTGAAGATCACTCCCACGGGAACGCCGGTGGCCTCGATAGCCTCCTTGCCGCCCTCGCTGCGATCCACCACGACGAGGGCAAAGGCGACAATGCCGCCCTCGGCCCGCACTTTCTCAATGGCCTCAAGAGTGGAACCGCCGGTGGTGATGGTATCGTCCACGATGACCACGGTGTCGCCAGGCTTGAAGTTCCCCTCGATGAGTTTCCCGCGCCCGTGAGTCTTGGCCTGCTTCCGGATGGAAAAAACCTGGAGGTCCGCGCCATCGCGGGCCGCGCCGATGCCAATGGCGAGCGCGACAGGGTCGGCGCCCATCGTGAGTCCGCCGATGGCCGCTGGCGAGACTCCGAGTTTCGCGGACATTTCCTTCACGAGCGCCCAGCCAGCCTCGCCAAGGGCGATGGCCCCCTGCGGATCGAGCGTCGTGAGGCGGGCGTCGCAGTAAAAATCGCTTTTCCTTCCGGAGGCGAGAGTGAAGTCGCCATACATGACGGATTTGCGGCGGAGAATGGAAAGGAGAGTGCTGCGGGCGTCGGACATGGGGCCGGATAATGCGGTGGCCGCAGAGATGGCAACGGGAAAGCCGGGGGCCGCCGATTGAGAAATCTTCCCCAGGAAAACGGAAAGCCGCTGCGTCGTTGCGTTTGCTCTCCGCTCCCATACACTCGCGCCCGTGAATTCACTTCCTACTATATCCGTTCTCCTTGCCGGCATGGCTTTGGCCCTCCCGACTGGCGTTTTTGGCCAATTCCCCAATACACCTCCCGCCGCGCCGGCCCCGACCGGTCCTCCGGTGGACCCTACAAAAGCGATCGAAAAGCTCGGCGGCACGCGCTTCAAACTGGGGCTCCTTGAGTTCGACCAGAAGACGCGGGAGATTCGCATCCCGGCCAAGGTCAACATGCGCGAAGGCCCGCTGGAATACGTCATCGTCCATGAGAGCGGCAAGGTCCACGAGTCGCTCTTCAGCACCGCGGTGAGACCCACGGAACTCAATGTCGTGATGCTCCTCTTGAACTGGAAACAGAGCGACAAGTTCTTCGACTTCACCGAGCCGGAGCGCGGCGGCGTCCTCGTGAAGGGCGCGGAAAACCCTCCGGCCTCCCTGGTGGAGGTCCATCTCGCGTGGAAGGACAAGAACGGCGCAGACCAGGCCTGCCGCGTGGAGAACTGGCTGCATCAGGTGGAGAAGAGGGCGAAGATCACCGTCGAGCCGTTTGTTTACACCGGTTCGCGCATTCTGCCGGACGGGCAGTTTCTCGCCGAGCAGACCGGCAGCATCCTCGCTCTCTACATGGACCCGGCCTCACTGGTGAACAATCCACGCGACGGCAATGACCTCGACGATGTCTGGATCAGCGACGAGACCGTGCCGGCCAAAGACACTCCCGTGACCATCATTTTCAAACCTGCCGCCGCACCCGCTGCTGCGGAGGAAAAGAAACCTGACAGCCCGGGAAAGCCGGAGATAAAGAAGAAGACCGACCCGAAACCCGCTCCCGCAAAGAACAAGAAACCCACACGCTAATTTACCACCATGACACGCAAATCCATCCTCGCCGGCCTCCTCTGCACGCTCACGCTCGGCTCTCTCCGCATCACTTCGCCCGCGCAGACGGCAGACGAGTCGCTCCGCAATGAAGTCCAGGCCGCCATTGATAAGGGACTCAAGTATTTGATTTCGAAACAGGATGCCGCCACCGGCTGCATCGGCTCGCCGGATCAAACGGCGTTCACGGCGCTCGGCGTCATGGCCATGATGGGCAACCCGCGCGTGACCGACAAGGAAATGCCGGCGGAAGCGAAAAAGGCCTATGCCTTTCTCCTCGCCAATCAAAAGCCGGACGGCGGCATCTACACGACCGGCATGCCTAATTACAACACCAGCCTCTCCATGACCGCCCTCACCATGGCCGGCCAGACTCCGGAAATCTGCGAGGCAATCAAGAAAGCCCGGCGGCTCGTCATTGGCGGCCAGTATGACGATGGCGAGAAGGGCAAGCAGGACACGCCCTTCGACGGCGGCGTCGGCTACGGCAGCAAGCCGCCCACGGACATGAGCAACACCCACTTCGCCCTCGAAGCGCTCTACCATGCCAAACTCTATCTCCAGGACGACCCGACCTCGAAAGACGAGCCGCAGCTCAACTACAGCGCCGCCATTGATTTCGTCTCCCGCTGCCAAAACCTCTCCACCACGAACAAGTCATCGTGGGTTTCCGACGACGCGAAGAACAAAGGCGGCTTCATCTACCGCCCCGGCGAAAGCAAAGCCGCCCAGCCGGACGATCTCGGGAATGGCAAGACCGCCCTCCGCTCCTACGCCAGCATGGGCTACGCCGGCCTGCTCAGTTTCATCTACGCCGACATGAATCCCAAGGACCAGCGCATCACTGCCGTGAAGGAATGGCTCGCGAAGAACTACTCGGTGAAAGAGAACCCCGGCCTCGGGTCGGAAGGCCTCTACTATTACTACCACACCATGGCCAAGGCCCTGAACCTCGCACAGATGGACTTCATCACGACGCCAGACGGCAAGCACGTGAACTGGCGCCAGGAATTGTCGAAGCAGCTCTTCAACCTCCAAAAGGAAGACGGCTCATGGGCCAATGAAAACGGCCGCTGGATGGAAAAGGACTCCGTCCTCGTGACGTCCTACGCCATCCTCGCGCTGGAGCACATCATCCGCCGGCTGTAGGCGGTGTCTTTGCAAATCCCTGCATCGAACCGCCGAGCGGTTCCCCTATGAATAGCACCCGAACCGGGGGCCGGTGTGGTACGGGGATTAACACTCTCGGAACTCGGCCCGTTGATACTATACCCATTCTCAAAAGTCTTCTGGGGAAACCCTGCATTGAGATGCGACGATCTCTGGTTTGGCGAAGAGGGACAGGAGGGCGGTGGTGAGGCGGTCCATGAGCAGGTCCGTGGTGCGGGCAGTGAAGCCCGCGAACCACTGGCTTTTCAAATGCAGCCACAGCCGTTCGATGGCGTTGAAGTCGGGACTGTAGGGCGGCAGATACACGGGTGTGAAGTGGTGCCAGTGCAGACTTTTGGCTTTATGCCAGCTCGCGTTGTCGAGAATGAGGTGATGGGTTTTGCCAGGCACGGGCGGATGATCCGCCGCGAGCGTATCAAGGAAGACCTGGAAGACCTTGCTGTCGCAGCCGTCAAAGATCAGTGCCGTGCAGGCGCCGCTGGCGGGAGCCACGGCCCCCACCACATTGAGGCGCACATGGTGGCCGGTGCGTTTTGTCAGGGGATGGCTGCCTTTCACCGCCCAGGTGGCCCGGGGGCGCGGGTCGCCCTCCACGCCGCATTCGTCCTGGAAAAAGACGATGGCCTGCGGGTCGGCGAGCAGGGTCTTGAGTTGCGGAACAAACGCGGCGCGGCGCTTTTCCCAGAGGTCGTCATCGGGCGGCAGCGGCCACGGGCGCGGGATGCGCTGCACCCAGCCGTGCTCGTGGAGGTGACGCACCAGCGTGCTGTAGCCGAGTTCGATCTGCAGGGCTTTGGAGAGATGGCCGTGAAGTTTAACGGCCGTCCAGTGAGCCTCGCCGGCGCTGGCGGGATCGGCGAGCAGCGGGCCTATTTTTGCCCGGAAGCTCACCGCATCCATGACGCGGGGGCGGCCAGAGCGGACTTTGTCGAGCAAGGCGTCAATGCCGCCGGTGTTGAAGGCGCGGATCCAGCCGGTGAGCGTGCGTTCGCTGACGTCACAAAAGTGAGCCACGCCGCGGCGCTCCATGCCAGTACCCAGAGCACGCATCGCCCGCAGACGCAGGGCCTGCTGCCGCTGCAGCGTGCAGCGCATGGCTGTCTCCACCTCGGCCAGCGAGGCGTTTTCAAAATTGGGACTGATGACCGGGCGGCTCAAACTGCCTGGTCAATAGCACCAGTTATGGATTGTACAATGGTTAGGGTTGAAAACTTTAGAGAATGGGTATACGCGAGTTGCAAAAGTGTTACTCGGGAGCCGGGGGTGACCGAGCCAACGAGGGAACCCCCGGAAAGCCCCCCCACGACACAGGCGATGGGCCGTCCGGAAGTCCCATCGCCTTTCATTTATATTCGTTACCGGGGGTCTTAGACCCTGAGCCTTATACGGAAGTCCGCCGCCCTGACCCCGGCAGGGGTCATAGCTATTAGCGAGGCGTCGCAGACGCCTCGTCACCCCGTGAAGGAAGCACCGATCCCGGAGGGATCGCAGCGGTACCTTGGGCTTCGATGTCGCTTTCAGCGTGTGAATGAAGCACCGATCCCGGAGGGATCGCAGCGGCTTCCGGTGCGCGGACCACCCTGACCGGACACGGCGCTGGCATCCCCCCGAAAAACCCCGC
>JANOZA010000366.1:0-1600 GCA_031429155.1 Verrucomicrobiota bacterium
CAAGCTGCCGACGAGCGAGACGAAATTTCGCGTCATCGCCGCCGACCCGAGCGCCGCCAAAGCTCCGCGCACCGCCACCGCGCCGGGCCGCTACGTGCTGGCGGACAATGTGCATTTGCTCGTGAGCCAAATCAGCACAAGCGCGCGTCGCGAAAACAAGGCGACCATCGCCTTCCTCTCGCCGGACCCGAAAATGGAATCGCCGCACAAGCCGTATGAAATCACCCTGCCCGACGGACTCGGCACGTATGGCATCGTGTGGGAGCGCGGCGCGGGTGTGCTGTGGATTTTGCAAAAAGATTCCACTCGGAAATACGTGGACTTCACAAAACCCAATGCGGTGAAGGAATCACACTTCAAGCCGGGCGGAGTCATCGACGTGCCGAAGCACATGCAAGAGGCGCTGAAAAAGGCGTTCGACGTGGCTGACGGGCCGGTGCCGCAGCAGGAGTCGCCAAAACCAACCGCGGCAGGCACCCCAAAATTGCCGAAGCTCCCCGACGACGCTTATGCGAAGCCCGGCGTACATTGTCAGAAACTCCGTGAGGAAGACGCGAAGCGTCCGGGCGGCGAACTGATGGGAGGCGTGCTGGAGCCTTCAAAGCCTGAAGACCGTGAAAAGGAGGCGCTCGTCCTCGGAGTCCGGACGGCCAGCGATGCCCAATGGCGCATCGGTGGCACCGCCAAAGTGGGCCTCGTCGTGCGCAATGGCACCGGCGGCATCGGGCGCAATCCCCCCGACAGCGACGTGAAGTTCTCCTACACCGGCCGGCTCGACAACGGCCTCTCCGTCGTGGCGGTGGATGAAGCTGGTAAAGAGCATGGGGCCACCATCGCACACTTCCGCGGCGAGCTCGGCTTCCAGCATATGCTGCTGCCTGTGGCTCATGTCGCCACCATCAAGGAATTCACCATCCGCTTCGACGCGGAGAAGCGCGGTGTCTCAGAGCCCCACGTCGCCGCGTTCCACCTCCCGCCCGGCAAATACAAACTGCGCTGCAAATGGAACGACGCCCGCCCCGACGTGGCACACGAAGGAGAATGGACGGGAGAACTGATGAATGAGGAGCTTGCATTCACACTGGCTGCCGCTGCAGAACCGGCAACTGTAGAGCCGAAGTCCGGTGCGCCTGCCCCCCAAGCCATAGAAACGGAAAAGCCGAAGACCACGGCCACCGAGTCGCAGTCGAAGGCGCCGGAGCAGGAACCCTTCACCGCTTGGGGCAAGGAAGTCGGCGGTCTGCAAGCGGGCTTGGGCTTCAAAGCGGGCGAGAAGCGTACCTACACCCACGGCGAGACGGCCACGCTGGTCGTTCGGGTTCGCAACGTTGGCAATATGGATGTCAAGTTCCAGTACTACCCGATGTTCCTTTCCGAGAACTCGCCAACGGTGCTCGACGAAACAGGCAAGCGAGTTTCCCTCCGCGGTAACACGCTTCATCTAGTGCACCACGAGGTCCCCAAGGAAGTGAACTTGGCGGTGGGGAAGGAAATCGAACTCTACGAGCGAGAGCTGCGTCTGGCTTCCGGAAACGAAGACGCAGGCGAGCTGAAAACCCGAGACATTTTTCCAACAGGGAAGTTTCTGATTCAACACGAG
>JANOZA010000367.1:0-15604 GCA_031429155.1 Verrucomicrobiota bacterium
GAACAGCATCCCCGGCTTCTCTTGTTGCCGGCGTGCGGTCAGCGGCCCGTGCCTTCCCCATGAGCACCCCCGTTCTCCAACGCGTCGTCATCAAGTTTGGCTCCGGCATTCTTACCCGCCCGGACACTGCCGCGCTGGATGAAAGCCAATTCGCCCGCCTCACCCAGGCCATCGCCATTCTCAAGCAGGAAGGCCATGAAGTCATCGTCGTCACCAGTGGAGCCGTCGCCGCCGGCCTGAACGTCCTCGGCCTGACAAAGCGACCGCACGAGACCTCGGTGCTCCAGGCGTGCGCTGCCGTCGGCCAGACGCGCCTCATGCACAAATACGAGACGCTCCTCGGCGCGTGCGGCCTGCATGTCGGTCAGTTGCTCGTCACCCACGAAGATTTCCTCCACGACGAACGCCGCGCCAATCTCGAGAACACTCTGCGCAGCCTGCTGGACAGGCAAAACATCGTGCCGGTCATCAACGAAAACGATTCGGTGGCCACCGAGGAGTTGAAGTTTGGCGACAACGACGCCCTTTCTGCCAGCGTTGCCGTGATGGCGCGGGCCAGTCTGCTCATTCTTCTCACCAGCGTGGACGGCCTGATGCCGCCGGGGGAGAATCAACGCATTGTCGAGCGCGTCGGTGACATCAGTGAAGTCATGAGTTTCGCCCGCGACGAGAAGGGCGAGTTTTCCGTTGGCGGCATGGCCAGCAAGCTGAAAGCCGTGGAGAAAGCGGTCAACGCCGGCATCGAAACCCTCATCGCCAACGGCCGCCGCCCGGACCAGATCCCGGCGCTCGTCAGCGGTCAGGGTATTGCGACCAGATTTGTGCCTCGTCCGGGGTGAAATGTCTCGACCGTGCCGGGATGGTTTGGTATCACCGGGCATGAATCGCCGCCTTCTCCTTCCCGCTTCCATCGCCGCAGTTGTCATCCCGGGCTTCTCCCTGGTGTTTTGCCACAAAAGTGAAGACGAAGACGTGAAGAAGACTCCGGTAGCTTCAAACCGGCTTTCCGCGCCGACAGGTTCCCTTACCAGCCGGAAAATCGAGCAGCCCAGTCTCGCGGCGGAGAAAACGCCCGCGCCAAAGACTGATCCGGAGAAAGTGCTCACACCGGAGGAAGAGGAGAAGGAAGCAAAGTCGAAAGCATCCACTATGTTTAAGTGGATGGCCGCCTATTCCCTAGATCACGGCGGTGCGTTCCCTCCCGACACCAGCGCGCTGATGACCACTGATCTGGGCTTTCCTACTGATCAGGCTGGTGACTGGCTGCGCCATGTGATTGATTACCGTGGAAGAGACTTAACAACCAGCGACGATGGAAACTTCCTACTGCTGCGCTATCGCATCGGTAATAGAACCGATAAAGAGATACGCGTAACTGTCTCCGGCCGCACCATAGTCGTTCCTGCTGATGAGCCCATTCCCGAAGATGGACCGCTTCCGGGCGAAGCGCCTCGCTGAGGTGTGGCGAGACATCACTCCAGGGCTTCCCGCAGGGCTTTGGAATCGCCTTCAGGTACAAGTGTGACGCCAGGCATCCCGCTAAGCCCGCAGGCCGGCGTGCAAATGACGGGCACCCCGGCCGCCAGCGCGGCGAGCAGGCGGCGCGGCTGATTTTCCACCCACGCCGGCAGCACGACCGCTGCGGCATCGGCGAGCCAATCGTCGCTGGCGGGCTGCGTGCGGGTGCCATTCCAAAAGTCCGCGCCCTCCAGCAGCGGCCCCGCAAGAGTGACTGGTGAGCGAAGCCCTCGCAGTGTTTCGCGGACCTCAAGTGCACCTTTCCGGGAGAGCGTGCTGGCGGGAAACACCAGCCGCCTGCCCGGTGGCCGACGGCGGGCGGCGGGCAGATGCCAGTCGAGCAAAATGGCGCGCGGGCCGGCGAGCCTGGCAACTTCACGGTGCGGTGTTATCCAATGCCGCGCCTC
This sequence comes from Verrucomicrobiota bacterium, assembly GCA_031429155.1. Lineage (GTDB taxonomy): Bacteria > Verrucomicrobiota > Verrucomicrobiia > Verrucomicrobiales > V1-33 > V1-33. The sequence goes on from JANOZA010000367.1 coordinate 1,926, forward strand.
CGCCAGCGCGGCGGACTCCGCCGCGAACACTGAGGGATCGGCTCGAAAGTCCGCCAGCGTTGGCGAGTCGGGCCAGCGGGCGGCGGCGCGATCCAATTGCGCCTGGAGTGCGGCCATTGGCAGGCGCGTCATCAGCACATCAAAGGTCCGCCCGGCGAGCGCACCGCTTTGCCAGAGGAACGGCAGGAGATTCTGGCTCACTACGACATGCAGAGCAGTGTGCGGGATACGCCGGGCATAAATGGCGGCGAGTTCCTCATCCATGCGCAGCAGCGCGCGTTGGCGTGCGGCTCCGTGGGCGGCCAGCCGCCGTGAAACGAATGAACGCCGCAACGTGAAGAGCGGTGCAGAACTGACCTGGTCGAAACCGGCACTGTTCCACCGGTATGGCCCCGCTTTCCATCTTTGGCGGTCCAGCGGCGTGAGTAGCGTGTCGCCGTGCTGCCGCTGCGAGGTCATCCAGGCATCGTGCTCCGGCCACCACGCATCCACAAGCCAGGCGGTCACCGCCTGCTGTGTCAGGCCGGCGGCGGAGGGATTCCGGAAGCACGATATCACGCCACAAGTCTCACAGCTTTCCGCCGGGTGCTCCGAATGCAGGGCGATGGACGGAGCGGGAGCCGGTGGCAGGCACCGCGGCGCAGCCCCGGCTTCCAGCGCGCGCAGACGCAGGCGCAGTTCGCTTTTTGTAAGCCACACCTCCAACTGACAATCCACCAGCGCGCGGAAACGCAGATCCACGTAGTTCCAGAAAATGGTCGCATCGCGGCCTGCGGCAGCCATTGAGCCGGGCAGGCGGCGCGAGTGCGCATGACGCTCCACGATTTCGCAACCTGATGTCAGGGCGGCATCGTAGAGCGCATTGGAAAGCTGACAGAGACCGCCGCCGACATTGGGGATGACACACCCCTCCCGCAATTCCCGCCCCGGCGCGAAACCCCGCCGCACGGATGGCCGCGGCACGTGCGCCCAAAAACTAAACAATTCCCCCGCCCGCAAAACCCGGCCATGCAGACAGCGTGACGCCACCCGCAGGTTCTGCACCTTGCCGGCCTGGAGCGAAAACTCCGCGCCTGCCGCTGAAGGATAGAGCAGGCTCCGTGACTCCGCGAGCACCGGACCGGCCGCAGACCCGGCACTCATTCGCATCGGCACCGGTCGTCCCTGCGGGTCATGCAGCCGGCGGCGCAGCCGCAGCAGCCAGGCTTTGGCCATGAACAGCAGCGCCTGCCAGCGGGTTGGCTGGCGCTCATCGGCGGGAGGCGGGGAAGTATTCATGTCAGCAAATTACGCAGTGCTTCCGACACTCTTTTGTTTATTTGCTGGAAAATTAGCATTTAAGTATCTTGCCTGAATATCCGCCTTATGAGCTGCCGCTGCAAACACCCCTTGAACGCCAGGGGGGCGAGGGAACTGTACGCACCCGTTACAAATTGAATGCAGACCATCCTCGCTGAGACCGATCGCCCAGACCTCTTGAAAGCAGCCGTGAGCCAGGCGGCAGAATTGCTGGCCCGCGGAGAGACGGTCGCGCTTCCCACCGAAACCGTTTACGGGCTCGCCGCCGATGCAATGAATCCGGAGGCAGTGGCGAAGATATTCGCGGCTAAGGAACGGCCTTCTTTTGATCCGCTCATTATTCACCTGCCGCACCGCGACCGTCTCGCGGACGTGGCTCTGGTGCCAGACGACATCGCGAAGGCGGTGGCGCAGATCACGGAGCATTTCTGGCCGGGGCCGCTGACACTGGTGTTGCCGAAAAATCCGGCAGTGCCCGACATCGTCACTGCGGGCCTGCCCACAGTGGCGGTGCGTATGAGTTCGAATCCCGTCTTCCGGCGTGTCATCACCAGTGTGGCGCGGCCGCTTGCGGCACCGAGCGCAAACCGTTTTGGCCGCATCAGTCCCACATCGGCGGCGGCGGTGCTGAAGGAACTCGATGGCCGCATCCCGCTTGTGGTGGATGGCGGCGCATGTCACCAGGGGATCGAGAGCACCATCATCAGGATCGTTTCGCGCGGCGCACAGAAACCGCTGCTGCAGGTGTTACGTGCCGGTCCGGTGACGAAGGAAGACCTGGTGCCATTTGGAAAAGTAGAGTTTGCGAACCAACAGCCCGCACCTGGCAGCGAGCACCCGGAAGTGCCGGGCCAACTCGCCTCGCACTATGCGCCGCGGACGCCCATGCGGCTGCTCACGAGTCCGGAGGATTTCACCCCGGAGCCCGGTCGCCGCTACGCACTGCTCAGCTTTCGCGGCGATGAGGAGGACGGTTACCTGCCGCTCACCGAATGGCATTTCACTACCACGCTGAGCCCGGGGAACGGCAAGCTCCCGGAGGCGGCCGTTCGTTTCTTCCACTGCCTGCGCCAGCTCGACGAGTGCGGCGCAGATGAAATCATCGCAGAGCCCGTCCCGGAGCGCGGCGTTGGGGTGGCGATTGTCGAGAGGCTGCGGCGGGCCGCGGGGCCGAGGGAAGGCAAGTGATCAGTAATCAGTGATCAGATGACGCCTTTTCACGCAGCACACCTCCCACTGATCACTGATTACTGATCACTTTCCCCATGCCACTCCACTTCTACGATCCTCCTTCCTCCGATTCGCGACCGAATCCGGAGCCGCCGCCTCCGGCGCTGGAGGAGGAGGGCGCAGCTTCGGCGCGGACCACGGGCATTGTGGCGCTCGCCGTCATGTGCAGTCGCGTGCTCGGACTGATCCGCGAGATGATCTTCACGGCGATGTTCAAGGGCATGATCCGCGACAGCTTTCTGGCCGCATTCCGCATTCCTAATCTGCTGCGCGATCTCTTTGCCGAGGGCGCGCTGAGCACGGCCTTCGTCACCGTCTTTTCCCAGAAGTTGAAAAAAGACGGCAACGCCGCCGCATGGGCGCTGGCCCATCGTGTGCTCAGCCTCACGGCCGTATTCATGAGCCTCGTGTCAGTGCTCGGCGTCCTCTTTGCTGGCCCCATCGTGCAGGCACTGGGGGGGAAGTGGAGCGCGGAGAAGAAGGAACTGGTGACGCATCTCACGCAGATCATGTTTCCCTTCATCCTCATGGTCTCGCTGGCGGCACTGGTCATGGGCCTGTTAAACGCGAAGAAAGTTTTTGGCCCGCCGGCCATGGCCAGCAGCTTTTTCAACATCGTCTCCATCGCCGGTGGATGCCTGCTCGCCTGGATGCTCGATGCCGACCATGCAAGACCGTTTGATGAATGGTCCATCGTGGGATTCAGCATCGGCACGCTGCTCGGCGGCGTGGCACAACTGGCGGTGCAGTTCCCCTCGCTGCGCCGCATCGGGTATGTCTTTCGCTTCGACCGCCACTGGCGCGACCCCGATGTGCGCCGCATGTTGCTGCTCATGGTGCCGTCCGTCATCGCCGGCAGCAGCGTGCAGATTAACGTGCTGGTGAACACGATTTTTACCTCTAGCCTGGCGCAGGAAGACGGCCCGCTCTCATGGCTGAACGTCGCCTTCCGTCTCATGCAGTTGCCGCTGGGTGTCTTTGGCGTGGCGGTGGCCACCGTCACTCTGCCCGTGCTCTCGCGAGTGGCCGCGGATGGCATCACCCCGAAATTCCGCGAGGTGCTGGGCGGTGGAAACAGGCTCGTCGTTTTCCTCACCCTGCCCTGCGCCGTGGGTCTCGCCCTGCTGGCGCATCCCATCATCTCTGTGCTCTACGAGCGTTATGAATTCAAAGCCTGGGAGACGGCAGGCGCCGCCGGCGCGCTGCGCTGGTACGCCGTCGGCCTCGTCTTTTACGCCCTCCTTAAGGTGGTCCAGCCCGCCTTCACCGCCATCGGACGCAACAACATCCCCATGTACGTCGCCTTCCTCTCCATCGCGGTGAATGCCGGGCTCAACTGGCTCTTCGTAGTCAGGCTCGGCAAGGATCACACCTGGCTGGCGCTGACGACGGCGGTGGTGGCGTTGATAAATTTTGCACTGCTTTATGCGATATTGACCAAAATCGCCGGTGGTCTGGAAGGGCGGAGGCTGCTGAACACGCTGGCCAGGCTGGCGCTCCCCATGGCAGCGTTGGGGCTGATATCGTGGCTCGGCTGGCACTTTGTCATGGAAGAGGGCTGGCAGGAATTCGGATTCCTGCGCCGCTGCACGTCACTCGGACTCACCATCACAGCGGCGGGCACGGCCTACATGCTGCTGGCTCACCTGCTGGAGGTGGATGAGGCGAAGCAGTTTATGAGCATCGCCAGCCGCAGGCTGCGGAGATAAAAAAGCACCGCTGCCAGGACGTGCCTGACAGCGGTGTGCGGGATTGGATTACGGACGGCTTACGGCAGCGTGGCCGGGAAGTCCGTGGCGGAGAAGCCGGTGAGGACTTTCAGATAATGTCTCCCGGCGGGGGCTGCGAGGACCGGAAGAGTCCAGCTTTGCACCGTTCCGTTGCCAGTGACGAGAGGCACGCTGTCATCGCGCGTCCAGATGGCGAGATCGGTGCTGAAGTAGCCGCGATAGACGCGACCGGCGACCGTGGGGAAGCCGACGACTTGCGCGCCGCCCGGGCCGCTCGTGAGGGTGGTGACGGTGAAGACCGAGGCGGGGTCGAGCGGGTTGGTGCCGTCCACGAGTTCGGTGAGGTCCGGGACGCCGTCGCCATCAGTGTCCGCCGTGGGAGCCACGGTGCTGAAGACAACCTGGGAAACGGTGAAGAACTCGGAGCCGGCATCGTTGGCGCCGTAGATCCGAAGCTGCACGCTGTTCGCACCGGCGGGAACGATTGCGCTGAGGGCGAAGGTATTGTTGATCGGCGTATCGGCGATTTGACCGCCGGCGCGGGTGTTGAACTCGTCGCGGACTTTGTTGGCGTTGTACTCATCTTCCGCGACCAATGGAGCGACGGCGTAGTCAATGTTCGAGATGAGATCGAGCGCTGCGGTACCCTGATAGCCGTTGATGTAGTCGTTGGCTGGTCCGTTGAGACCGCTGGTAGCGACGGCAGTGGCGCTGGCTCCGTCGCCACTGTCCCATGCGGAGACGAGTTTGATGACGTTGGCGGGGACAAGTCCCCCATCAATGAGCAGTTCCGCTTTGAAGCGGTCTGTCGTCTCGAAGTTGGTGCCGGTGCTGGTTTCCCGTGCCCGGAGCAGGGCGGAGAAGTGAACGGTGCCCGTGCCAGAGAGGTTGAGCACATCGGAGGCGACGATTTTATCCGTAGTTCCGCCGGCGCTCATGTTGAGTGTGTGCAGGGCGGGATCGTTGACCCATTCCGGAGCAGGAACGGCGGCAACATCAGAGAAGACGTCGGTGAGCGTGACGCCGTCGTACTGCCAGCCGATGGTATAGCGGGTGGGAATGGCGACGCTGACGTTCTGTGTGACCGTGGGGTAGCTGGTGTCGGAGAAGATCACGACGGCGGGGCTGGTGGCGACGGAAACAGTGACGTTCGCCAGGCCGAAGGCGCCGGTGCCGGCGGCTGCTCCGCTGGCGGTCCACGTCGGCCCGCCGTTGGTGCCAGTGACGGTGACATCGAACGACACGGTGTCGTCGGCGAGGCCTGGGCCGTTTTCATGCCGCACGATATTGGACGCAGTACTCAACGTGATCACCGGCACGGGGGCAGTTATCGTGAAGGCGGAAGTGGCTGCCGGATTGCCGGTGTCCGTGAGAATGATGGACACGGGGCTGGCGGCCGCGGAGAGAGGTCCAAAAGAAACAGGGTTGGCTGCGGAGTAGAGGCCGCTGGCGGGGAGCGCGTTGCTGGTCCATCCCGTGCTGGCTCCGAGATTGATGGGAGTGATGGTGACGGGCGCGGTGAGCGTGTCATCTCCCGCCGCGGGAGTGCCCTGGTTGTTGAGGACCACCGGACCGGAGACGACGGCCTGCAAGGTGGGCGGAGGATTGCTGAGGACGATGTTTTTCACCACAAATGTCTCGCTGGCGGAGTTGCTGTTGCCGATGATGCGGATGACGAGGCTGTTGGCGCTGGCCGGGACGAAGCCTGTGAAGTTAAACGTTTTCGTGGTACTGACGAGGGTGGTATCAGGAAGTTCAGGACCGCCGGCGGCGGCGGCACCGTTGAGGCGGCCATTGCTGTCCACGTCGGAGGCTCCGAGAATGCTCACCGGCGCGGCACCATCAATGATGAGCTGGAGTCCGAAGGCGTCGAGGGCTTCAAAACCCGAGCTGGCACCGGTGATGGCGTCCAGCGTCGCGGAGACTTGAACGTTGCCTATGGCGCTCAGATTGATGGGCGCGGAATCCACAACGTGGTCAACCTGAGTGGCGTTGTTCTGAGTGAGGGTGCGCAGGGTTTCGTTGACGACCCAGTTGGTGAAGGTCGTGCCGTTGGTGGTGACGAGTCCGACAGGTGCGACGAGATTATTGTCCCCGATGAGACGGGGCACCTGGACGGTGAGGGCTGCGGTGTAGATCGCGTTGGCGGCGTCAGTGAAGCTGACGGTTTTCGGCCCGCTGACGGGGAAGCCGGTCCAGATGACGCTGGCACCGTAGGCCGCAGTATTCGCATTTCCTGCGGGAGGGTTGACGCTGGCAGTGGCCCACGAAGCGGACAGTCCGGTGCCAGAGCCGGCGACGCTGGCAGTGAAGCCAAACGTGTCGTCGGTAGGATCGGCTGGTGTATTCAGAGGATCCAGGCGGGTCGCCGAGGAGAATGAAGGAGTGAGGGCTCCGTCGAGTTCGACAAAAGTGGCGATGACGTCATCAATGCCCTGGAAGCCGTCAGTGCCGCCTTCGTTGGCATCCGTCCACTTGATCATGAGGAACTGGCCCGGCGGAACGGTGACGCCGGAGGGGCTGAAGGTGACCGTGGTGCGGTTGGCCGGAGCATTGCCGTCAAGCGCAGTGCCGAGCGGGGAATTTAGCGGATTGACCCAGTTGGCGCCCGCACCCAGGGCGGTGAAGCCGGCACCCGCGGCCGCAGTCGCATTGCTGGTGCCGGAGAGGATGTTGATCACAGCGGTGGCGGAGACCTGGTAAAAGACGGCATATTCTTCATCCACCGCCACGAGCGGGGCACCAGTGCCAGTGTTGGTGCGCCAGAGTTCTCCGGTGTACTGGAGACCAGTAAATGCGACGGGCTTGGTGCCGTTGTTTTGGAAGCTGACCGCGTAGGCGATGTTCGCTATGTTCCCGGTGCCGGTAGCCTTGGAGCCGAGAGCCCGGTCGGCGGCGGCGGCGGTGCCGAGGTTCAGCAAACCGCTGAGAACAGCCGCCCCGTCCGCCGCCTGCGCACTTCCCGTGGCGGTGGTGCCGTTGAATATCTGCGCGTACCAGCCGGGGATGGTGCTGTCGTTGGTCCACGGCACGGAGGCCGTGCCGAGGCTGTTGAAATCCTGCGTGTAGCTCAGAGAGCCGGCAGTGATGGAGATGGGGGCCGCGAGGGCTGTCGAGTGGCAGACCGCGAGCGCGGCCAGGATTAGGGGGGAGTTCTTCATATTCTGAGGGTTGAGGTTTGGGTGGGGAATGGTCTGGAGCCGTGCGTGGCAGGGAGCGGCAGGGGCCAGTCCGGGCACCTGTTTAAGGTAATGCGCAACCAGGAAGCCAGGATGATAGACAGCGCACCTTGCTCCCTCTCCCCTGAACGTGAGATGAACGATCGTCAGGCGCGGGAAAGCAATAATTCCGTCACGCACGGCAAGACGTCGTCAGGCCAGGATTTGTTTCACCACTTTCATCGGCTCCACGCCGGTGAGCTTTTGGTCGAGGCCCTGGAATTTGAACGTGAACCGGTCGTGATGGATGCCCAGGCAGTGCAGAATGGTCGCGTTGATCTCATTGATATGCACGGGATCGGCCACGGGGTTGTAGGAATACTCATCCGTCTCGCCCAGCGTGATGCCGCCCTTGATGCCGCCGCCCGCCATCCACATGCAGAAGTTCTTAGGATGGTGATCGCGTCCGTAGTTGTCTTTGGTCAGTGTGCCCTGCGAGTAAACAGTGCGGCCAAACTCCCCGCCCCACACGACGAGCACGTCGTTCAACATGCCGCGCTGCTTGAGATCCATCACCAGCGCCGCCACGCCCTGGTCTGTGTCCCTGCACTGCGCGCCGAGTTGATTCGGCAAATCCCCGTGCGAGTCCCAGCCGCGGTGCATGATCTGCACAAAACGCACGCCGCGTTCCACCAGCCGCCGCGCCAGCAGTGCGCTGCCGGCAAACGACCCCGGCTTCTTCACTTCAGGGCCGTAGAGATCGAGTGTCGCCTGCGATTCCTTCGACATGTCGGTCAGTTCCGGCACGCTGGTCTGAAGACGATAGGCCATCTCATACTGCGCGATGCGTGTCTGGATGTCGGGATCGCCGAACTTCTGAAAGCCCGCCTGATTCAGCTTGCCCAGCGTGTCGAGCATCGCGCGGCGGCCCGCGCTGTCCACGCCGGGAGGGTTCTCCAAATACAGCACCGGATCAACCCCCGCGCGCAGCACCACGCCGCTGTGCTTGCCCGGCAGAAAGCCCGGCCCCCACATGCGGCTGAACAACGCCTGACCGTTAGAGCCTTCCGGGAAACGCGGCATCAACGCCACGAATGACGGCAGGTCGCTCGTCTCCGCACCGAGTCCATAACTGATCCAGCTTCCCATGCTCGGCTTCCCCGGCACCTCGCTCCCCGTCATCACGAACGTGCAGGCAGGGTCGTGATTGATCGCGTTGGTATGCACCGTTTTTATCAGCGCGATGTCATCCACGATCTTCGCAACGTGCGGCTGGAGTTCACTCACCCAGCGCCCGCACTGGCCGTGCTGCGCGAACTTGAACTTCGACGGCGCGACGGGGAACTTCCCCTGCCCGCTCGTCATCGTCGTGATCCGCTCGCCGAGGAATGACTTCGGCAAATCCTTGTCGAACTGCTCCACCAGCTTCGGCTTATAGTCCCACATGTCGAGTTGCGACGGCCCGCCGTTCATGTGCAGATAGATCACCGCCTTCGCCTTCCCGGGAAAATGCGGCAGCCCTGGCATCGCCGGATGCACCTGCGAAGTCGCCGCGCGGCTCATGGATTGACCGAGCAGATAACTCAGCGCCACGCCACCCATGCGGAGGCCAGTCTGACCGAAAAACTGCCGGCGCGTCTGAAGGATTTGTTGTTCGAATAGTGGATTCATGTCAGTTGCGGACGACGGCTTCGTCCATGTTGAGGATGAGATTGCAGACGAGCGCCCAGGCGGCGAGTTCGGGTTCGTTGAGCGCGGGGTCGGGTTTGGATTCGCCGAAGTTAATCGCCTTCTTCGCCTCGGCGGGCGCGGCTTGGTATTTGGCAAGCTGCTGGCGGTAAAGCTCGCGGACGGCTGCGCCTTCCTCCGGCAGGGGCTTGCGTGAGAGGACAGTGCGGAAGGCGAGAATGATGCGATCCTCCGGCGTGGCGGCGGCTTTCATCAGACGCTCGCCGAAGGCGCGGGCGGCTTCGTAGTGCTGCACGTCGTTCATCAACTGGAGCGCCTGGAGCGGCGTGTTGTTGCGCTCGCGGCGGGTGCAGGACTGCTCGCGGTTTGGCGCGTCGAAGTTCACCATGAACGGCGCGGGCGCGGTGCGCTTATAGAAGACGTAGAGGCTGCGGCGATACAGGGCCGCGCCTTTGTCCGGCGCGTAATTGCGCGTGTTCGAGCCGGCAAATCCGACCGGCTCCCAGATGTTGGCCGGCTGATAAACGCGCACGCCTTTGCCGCCCATCTCCAGATTGATGAGGCCGCTCACGTAGAGCGACTGATCGCGCAGTTGCTCGGCATCGAGGCGGAAGCGCGGACCGCGGCTGAGCCACTTGTTGGCGGGATCACGCTGCCAGTTGTCGGCGGGCGCGGCGCTTTGCTGACGGAAGGCGGCGCTCGTCAGCATGACGCGCATCAACTTCTTCACGTCCCACTTGTTCTCCTGGAACCAGAGCGAGAGCCAGTCGAGCAGTTCCGGGTGGCTCGGCAGCGTGCCCTGCGTGCCGAAGTCATGGCTCGTCGTCACCAGTCCCGTGCCGAAGACCTGCTGCCAGAAGCGATTCACCGTGACGCGCGCCGTTAGCGGATTTTCCGGCGCTACGAGCCACTGCGCGAGGTCCAGCCGGCTGGCGCGGGCGGCGGCTTTCTTCAAAGGCGGCAACACGGCGAGCGTGCCTGGCTCCACCTTCTCCGCGGGCTTGTCGTATTGCCCGCGCGTCATCACGAAGCTCTCGCGCGGCTGCGGCAGGTCCTTCCAGACGAACGTGGACGGAAAGTTCGCATCGTAGTCCTGGCGCTTCTTCTTCACGTCGCCGAGTTCCGACAATTCCGCAGCGAACTGCGGCTTCGTCGCCGCGCAGACGTGCTGGAGGTAATAGTCGCGTATCTTCTTCAATTCGTCAGGCTGCCGCGCCTTCTCCGGCCCCTCCTTGAGCCAGCCGTTCACATCACCGGGCGCGCCCGGCGTGTCCTTGCCTTTCTGCGCCGTGCGCCATGCGGCGAAGGACAGCGCCGGATCACCCGCCGGGTCCGTGCGGCTCTCCACGCCCATCTTGTCGAAGAAGGCGGTGCCGCCATGCACGGTGAAGGCATAACCGACGACCTTCGTCCCTTTAGCCATGCCCATCTTCGCGGCGTCCACTTCCAGCTTCGTCCACTTGCCGGGCGGCGGCAGCATTCCGGCCTTGAATCGCTCCGTCGTGTTCTTCGCGCCGAATTCGATCACATCGTCGCCCCACAGCGCGCGGTGCTTCCACTGGTCACTGTGAAATTGGATCATCACTTCCTCCGGCGGGTCCGCGGGATCGAGATAGACGTGGACGAAGAATTTCCCGTCCTGCGGCACCTCCAGCGGCTGCGCACCGGCCTGGTAGTAATCCTGCGCCATCTGCGCGCCGCCGCGCTTGAGCGACTTTTTGCCGCTGGCCACCGGCGTGTCCACAAACGTCACCGCGTGTCCGACCGAGGCCGCCTGCGCGCCTTCCGGGAACGCATCGTCAAACCACACCTGCTCCAGCTTCGTCACCGGCGGCTTCGGATTCTGTTCCGCCGGGTCCGTATAAGTCACGGCGCTCATCTTCGCCGTCATCTTCTTCTGCACCATCGCGGTCTTCTCATCGAACTCCTTGATCTTCGCATCAAATCCGTCAGGCTTCACCTTCATCACCGGCGCGGTCAGCAGCGCGTTGCCGTCCATTGCGGGGTCGGCGTTGGAATGGAAGAAGGCGTAGAGCGAATAGAACTCCTTCGCGCTGATCGGATCGTACTTGTGATCGTGACACACCGCGCAGCCGGCGGTCAGGCCCAGCCACGTCTGCGCCGTCGTGCTCGCGCGCTCTACGGCGTAGCGAAAGACATACTCCGCATCAATGCTCCCGCCCTCACTCGTCGTCACATTGCAGCGGTTGAATCCCGTCGCCACCAACTGGTCCTGCGTCGCGTTCGGAATCAGATCGCCCGCGAGCTGCTCGATGGTGAACTGATCGAACGGCAGGTTTCGCTTGAACGCCCCCACCACCCAGTCGCGATAGGCCCACGTCTGCCGCTCATTGTCGAGGTGCAGCCCGTGCGTGTCCGCATAGCGCGCTACATCCAGCCAGTGCCGCGCCATTTCCTCGCCATAGAGTTTGCTGTTTAGAAAGCGGTCCACCATCCGCTCGTAGGCGCCGTCCGCCTTGTCGGCTATAAAAGCATCCACCTCCTCCACCTTCGGCGGCAGCCCTGTCAAAGCCAGGCTCACGCGTCGGATCAGCGTCTCGCGGTCCGCCTCCGGTGAAAGTGTCAGGCCATCCTGCTTCAGCCTGACTGTGAGAAAGCGGTCCAGGTCTCCTCCTGCTCCTTCGGGCACCGCAGGCTTCCCCGGCGTCTCGAATGCCCAGTGCTTCTGATACTGCGCGCCTTGTTCGATCCACTTCCTGAGGGTCTCCTTTTCGGCAGCGTTGAGTTCCTTATGTGACTCAGGTGGCGGCATTACATCGTCCTCGTCCTTGGTCATGATGCGCTGCCACATGAGACTCTCGTCCGGCTTGCCTGGCACGATGGCCGCCTTGCCCTCTTCATTCTTCGCCGTCGCCGCTTCCGGCAGATCGAGGCGCAGCTTGGCCTCGCGTTTTTTGGGGTCCATACCGTGACAGGCGAAACACTTGTCGGAAAGTATGGGCCGGATGTCGCGGTTGAAGGAGAGTTCCCCCGCCACGGCAGGCGGAAGGGTGAGCAGAAGCAATGGAAGGATGCGGCGCATGATGACGAAACGGGTGGGAGGCGCGCACTTTGTCACGGTGCCCGCCGGGATGTTCGGCCAACATGCATACTTTTTTCAGGCGGGAAACTGTCATTGCGGCGGGTGCGGATTCTCTGTTTCCCCGGCGCGCTTTTGTTTAACTATCGCCCTCTCATGTCTGCGCCCCGCATCGGATTTCTCGCCCCCGCCCCGCTCACCAACGGCTACACTGCCGCGGTGCGCTTTGCGGCGCATCTCACGGGAGATCCGCGGAGCATGGAAAGCCTCACGGCCTGCGAAATGAAGTCTCACGCCGACATCATCCAGGCCGCGGCAGCGGGCGATATAGACTACGGCGTCATCGCCGTGGAGAACACGCTTGATGGCATCATCATCGAATCCATCCGCGAGCTGGAGCGGCTCTTTGAAACCGAGCAGGCGCGCCGTCCCTACATCTGCTGGGAGGAACTGCTGCCCATCCGCCACCTGCTCATCAACCGCAGCGGCTACCTCGCCGACGTGCGCCGCATCGCCAGCCACGGCAGCGCGCTGCGGCAGTGTTCGCGATTCCTTTCCGTCCTGCAAAAGGCGCTGCCGGGTGTGGAGATCACCCAGGCGCTCAGTACGGGCCAGGGAGTGAAGGAAGCGCTCGGCGATCCCGCCGTCGCTGCCATGGCCTCTCCGGAAGCGCTGGAACATCACGGCGCGGAACTGCGCGAGGTGAATCTCGCGGGCACCAGCGTGGACTGGCCCGATCCGCATTCGCTCACTGACTTCCGCCACGGCCTCACGCGCTTCTGGGTGCTCGGCCCGCAGCCGATGCCCGCCATCGCGCCACCGGAGAATCGAATCCGCGTCACCCAGCGCGACCAGCTCGCGCAAATAACCGGCACTCTGGACCGCCACATCCAGAAGACCTGTTACCTGCTCAATCTCCCCGACGCAGCCGGTTCCATGCACCGTGCCCTCGGTGCCTTTGCCAGTCGCGGCATCAGCGTTGCCGTGCTCTATCCCTACCCGCGGCTGGAGCGCGCCTTCGAATACCTCTTCTTCGCCGAAATCGAAGGCCACTGTGACGACCCGCTCGTTGTTGAGGCCGAACGCGAGATCAACGACCGCCACGCCAGCCGCCCCATCCACGAGCGCCCCTGCATTCTGCTCGGCTCCTATCCGAATACGCCGCTCCTTCACCGGCATCCCGCCCAGCGCGAGGGGTTCCGGCGAAAGTTTTATCCGCTGGGAATAGCATTGAGCTGATCATGGTATTTCCCTAAAATGCTGGTAATTCTTGCGCAAGCGTGTGCATCACGTATCTTGGGCGATGCGCATCCGACCACTCATTCTGCCTGTTACCCTCGTCAGCCTTACCGGAGCCGGCAGTTTTTTCGCCGGCCGGCAGTTTCCGGCACACACCGCTGTCGCAACTGAATCCTTTGCGGCCAAGATCGCGGCAGCGACGAGGACCAGTCCCTCGAAATCTGGCAGTCAGGAGCACCCGGGGATCGAAGCAAATTTACGCAGCGGTGAATCCGGAGTGAGCACGCCTTCGAA
>JANOZA010000368.1:0-6168 GCA_031429155.1 Verrucomicrobiota bacterium
TGCGCGAAGGCCGCAAGGTGAAAAAAGGAGCGCAGCCAAAAGCAGCGCGGTATAAAACAGGGTAGCGGGGCGATTCATGAGGTTTTTGGATTATTGGTGGGTTGGGTTCACCATTCCGGCCACTGTGGCGGCTTCTAAACATAGTGCCTTTACAGCACAGGGCGCGGACTTGATCTCGCGCCCCAAGCTACAGGCACCGCGAAGCGCCTCGTCAAAGATGCGCGGCCAAGCCGCGCCGGGTGGCGCGACGGGCTTTGATTCTTTGACGGGCCGGGAGAAATTCGCGGTTTCGTAGCTTGGCCCAGAAGCCCTTTGGATGGTCGCAAAGGGTGATGTGAAGTGGACGCGTTTTACATAGGACTAATTATGGCGCGCAGGATGGGCGCGGAGTGCTCCGTTGGCGAGAAAAATGTTGGGGCATATTGCGTGCGTGCATTGGTCTCCGCCTCTGGTGTCTTCCCAATCTGAATCAGCACGGTGCTGATGCTTTGACTGCCCCGTTTACTCCACGCGCACGGTGACACTGCGCACATTCATGAGCGCTTCGTTTTCCGTCATGCGTCCTGGTTCGAGCCAGATGCGCCAGGTGCCGGGGCGGATGATGTTGAATTTTCCAACCGTGACGCGCTCGAAGTCATCCGAGGTCTTCGTCATCTTCACATTGATCTCTTTCGTCTCACTGCCGAGGCTGACGAGGAAGGTGTGGTCCTTTCGCAGGGCGCTCTGCATGACCTCCACTTCAATACTCATGGCGGCGGGCACCTGGATGTCCCAGGCGATGCGCGTCTGCGGGCTGCGCCAGCCGGTGACGTAGCGGACGGTGCTGCTGTAGGTGGCGTCCGGGGTTTCGCTGACGATGATGGCGTCGCTTCCATCGAGGACGTTCTCGCCTTTGATGAGCTTGCGCACTGCCGCGAGGTGAGTGGTGATGGACTGGACGGCGGGCTTCACGGCGGCAGCCAGCGCGGCGTCAGGACCGGAGGCGGTCTGGTTGGCAAATTCGAGCGCTTCGGGCGTGCCGAGCGTGCCGAGGGCGGCGGCAAACTGTTCGCGGGCTTTGGCGTTGTCGGCGAGCGGCATGGCCTTGCGAAGTCCGGCGACGACTTCTGCAGCCGGCATCGCGGAAATGCGCGTCAGCGTCCGGCAGTAGGCGCCGGTCAGTTTCTCACGATCACCTGTTTTGGCAGCGTCGAGAATGCTGTCGGCGAGGGCGGCGTCGGCACCGTTCCAGGATTTAAGCGCCTCGATGGCCGCCATGCCCCGGGCACCGCCGGCGGTGATTTCACGGGCGAGTATCTTGTTGGCTTCCTCACTGCCGGTGGCACCTAGCAGCAGATAAATGGCGGGGCGGCTCGCGGAGTCGGCGTCTTTGAGTGCGGGAGCCAGGGCCTCCACGCGGCTGTCGCGGTTGGCTACCTTGGCGAGCAAGTTTTCCACGGTCTTGTAGAAGTTCTTCCGGGAATCGGCGTCGCTGAACTTCGCGGCCTGCTTGATGAGTTCCGGCACATCTGCGGGGGTGCCGCCGATGGCGATGGCGTCGAGCGCTTTGGCTCGGGCCGGGCCGGTTTCGTTCACGGCGACACTCGCCATGAAGGCGATGCTCTCCTTTGTCGGCTGCACGCCCGCCACTCCCATGAGCAGTTCGCGCAGCGGGCCTTTGGCCGCTTCGAGTTCGCTGGCAATGGCCTGCGGCACGCCTTTTCCCTTGAGCTTCATCAGCACGGCGAGGGCGTCTTTCTCGTTGTCGCCACCGGTGGCGGCGAGCTTTACGAGATCCTTTACGATGCCAGGCGTCCCTTCCGGCGCCGGGCCCTTCACCGACTCCAGCACATCGCGCACATCGGGTTTCCGTTTGGTGCCGTCAGAGTAAACCTTCCAAAAAATGCCTAGCGCCGCGAGCAGGATGACGAGTCCGGTGATGACACTCACCCAGTGAATTTTTGCCTTGGGGATGAGCTTCACGTGTCCGTCGGCCCGGCGCACTTTCGGCCGGCTGCTCACCGCGCTCTTGTGGGTGCCGGTGCGTTTGGCAGGCGCGGCCTGGACCGCTGGTATAGCCTGCGTCGCCTGCCTGGCGGCGGGGACCGGCTGAGTCACATTCCCCCTGCCGACCACACGCACGGCGGCGGTGACTTTCACGGCTGGCGCTGCGGATGGCAGGCCGGATTTTTGCGCATTGAAGAACTCCAGGGCTTTGGACGCATCCTGCGGACGATCATCCATTTCGCGGCTGATGAGCCACATGACCCAGTCGGACATCCACGCCGGGAGATCAGGCCGCACTCCATGCAGCGGCGTCACGAGGTGCTGCAAGTGACTCACCATCACGTCCACGCCGCGACTGCCTCCAAACGGATGCTGCTGCGTGAGCAACTGGTAGAAAATGCAGCCGAGTGAATACATGTCGGTGCGCGAATCCAGCGGCAGTCGTTCGAACTGCTCCGGTGCCATGAAGAAGATGCTCCCCATGATGCCTTCCTCCTGATCCTTCGTCTGCGGCACGGCGAGCCGGGAAAACTTCGCCAGTCCGAAGTCGAGTATCTTTACCTGCATCTTTCCGCTGGGCAGCCAGTTGACCATGAGATTCCCGGGCTTGAGATCGCGGTGCACCAGCCCCAGCGACTGCGCGGCGACCATGCCTTCCATGACCTGGAGAACGATCTCGCGGAAATCTTCGGCGCTGAGTTTCCCGCGCTCGATGACCTGATCCATGGTCTCGCCCTTGAGATACTCCATGATGACGAACGGCCCCTGCTCGTCGCGACCGACATCGTAGATGGTGACAATGTTCGGATGCTGGAGCGCGGAGAGCGTTTTGGCTTCGCGCACGAGGTCCACCGCGAGCGTCTTCGCCCCGGCTTCCGTCTCCTCCTGCGGACGGACACGCTTGAGTGCCACTTCGCGGTCGAGCTGGGTATCGTAGGCCAGATACACTTCGCCAAGGCCACCCTGGCCAAGTTTGCCTTTCACTTCGTATCGTTGTGTCATGCTGCGGGGAAACGGATGGGAATCATGCGGGGAATCTGCGCTCTGTTACGGGAAAGCCCCGGGCGCGGCAAGCTGTTTCACCGGCCTTGTCATCGTGGCTACGCATCTCCGAACGCCGTCTCCAACTGACCGCCGCCCACATCGTAAAAAGGCACCCACGCCAGACCGGCTGCCGTCACCACGATGTTCTTCTTCAATGGCTTGATGGACTCCGTCTCCAACTGCCCACCATCCACATCCATGCTGTCCTTCGCCTTCTGCAACGCGGCTTCAATCTCCGCGTTCAGTTCGGCTTCCTCCTCGGCGATAGCCTTCAGCCGGTCCTCCGCACGGCCCACATCCCCGCTCTGCTGCCATGCACGCGTCGCCCCGCGCATCGCGGTCGCCCCACTGCTGACCATGCCGGACGTGGACTTGCGGCCGAACAGCGCGCCGAGCACGCCACCGAGAATGCTGATGCCCGTGCTCGCCTTCGCGGCGCGGGCCTGGTCCTTCTCACGCTCGATCGCTCCTTCAGCCCGGGCACGTTCTTCGCCGAGGTTGCGCAGCTTCACCGCGTACTTCGCTTTCAATTTCTCCACCGACTCATCCCTGCCCTCACGCGCCGTGTGCTGGAGGCGCGCGCGGAAATCGCCTTCGCTCTCACCCGGCTTTGCATATTCCCCCAGCCCGCGATGGCACAAAATATCCAGCGTTTGCTCCTGATAAATCCGGTCCACCGCCGCGGACTTCGCGTCCGTGTAAGTGCTCGCCTTCCGCGCGAACAGCGGCAACTCCGACCACCCCGGCGCACCTGAGAGCGGCTCCTTCGGCAGCTTCGATACATCCAGCGCCACCGGCTTCGCTTCAGTGGAAAGCGCCGTGTCTGCCGCCGCGACAGGCGTCAGCCAGGCAAACGACTGCTTCGTGTTAATGTCCTTCGCCTTGTCCGTGAACAGCACGTCCGCCGCCGTCAGCAGCGCCGGCACATACACCACCGGCAGGGGCGACGCCGCAGGGCTTGTGATCGGCAGGAAAAACTGGGGCACCGACGGCGGCAAGTCCGGCCGCGAAGCGCCCGCCGCTTCCCCGCCAGCCACAGCCTTTGCTCCCTCCGTCGTCTTTCCGCCGGAGAATGCCGCACGCTTCGGATCCATCAGACTCTTGATCTGCGTCCGCGTCAGCGGCCCGCGCAGATAACTCAAACACCAGCGCACCTGCATCACGCACGGCCCGTCCTCGTGGACGTTGTTCATGAGAAAGATGCGATTCCCCAGTGCCGCCAGCATGTCGCTCATGCTCGCGCGGTCGAACTTCCCGCCCTGCGACATCGCCGCGCCTTCGAGACCGTCGAGCACACGCGCCTTGTCGCGCTCCGTTTGCAGACGGCCCAGCCACCACGTCCCGATGTTCGACAGCGCCTTGTAGTCGAGGTCCACCGGATTCTGCGTCGCCAGCAATACGCCCAGTCCGAACGCCCGCGCCTGTTTGAGCAGCACCATCATCGGCTTCTTGCTCGGCGGATTCTCCGTCGGCGGCAGATAGCCGTAGATCTCATCCATGTAGAGCAGCGCACGCAGACTGGTCGTCCCGCTCTGTGCCCGCATCCAGCCCACCATTTGATTCAGCACCAGGCTCACAAAAAACATCCGCTCCGCATCACTCAGGTGCGCGATGCTCAGCACGCTCACCCGCGGCTTCCCGTCCGGCGCGTGCAGCATCTTCTTTATATCCAGCGCCTCGCCCGTCAGCCACGTCTGGAACCCCGGCGACGCCAGCAGGTTGTTGATCAACATCGCAAATTCCGTGCGCTTCTTCTCCGGCATGAACTCCTCCAGCGACACCACCCCGATCTTATCAAACGGAGGACTCTGCACATACCCGATGATCTTCGCCAGGTCCAGATCCTCCCCTGCCCTCCACGAATGATCGAACACCCGCGACAACAGAATGTGCTCCCGGCTGCCGATGGGATCCGCCGCCACGCCCAGCAATCCCAGCAGACTCGACGCCGTGCTCTCGATCCGCTCCGCGAACAGCTCGCCGTCATCCACGATCTCAAACGCCGGCACCGCCAGCGATGCCAGGATGCTGATGGGAATCCCCGCATTACTCCCCGGCGTGAAGACATTCACATCCACCGTCTCCCGCAGCGTCTTCACCCGCTCCGCCGACTGGCCCCAGTCCGCCAGACCCTTCTTCCACATCTCCGCCTGCGCCGCCGCATAGTCATCCGGCGACTGCCCCTTCTTCTCCGCATCCTCCTCATTGATCCACGGGCGAAACTCCGCGCCGCTCATGGTCGGGAACGTCAGCAGAAAGTTCGCAATGTCCCCCTTCGGATCAATGATGATCGCCGGAATCATATCCAGCGCCGCCTCCTCCAGAATCGCCAGGCACAGCCCCGTCTTCCCGCTCCCCGTCATCCCCAGCACCACGCCGTGGGTCACGAGGTCTTTGGAATCATACATCACCAGACTGTCCGCCATAACCTTCGTCGCGATGTCATATTCACGTCCCAGGTAAAACGCGCCCAGCTTCTCGTAGTCTGCGGAATTGATGTTCATGTGTTGGAGATTTGCGTGCGATCATGGCCGTTCACTCCCCGGAAGCAAGCCCGCGCCGCAGGCGCTTCAACACCAGGTCAGGACAGCATGTTCCCTGGTCGAGGTTGCGGTGTGGAAAAGAATTTCTGGCAGTTTCAAGTTCCGGCGTCACTTTCCGCGCATCACCGTCCTTCCGAACATCCCGCTTCCACCTCCTCATTGCCGCAAGGCCCCACCAACATGAAAACCACACGATTTCTCTTCCTCGTTTTCCTCGCAGGCACGGCCACACTGAGAGGGGGCACACCCACCGGCAGGACTCAGCAGCTTACCTCGCCGGATCAAGTGCCGGAGGGGCTGGCAGAGTCAGAGTGGCAGGGCATCCGTACGGCCTATGAAGCGGGGCGTCATGCCTTCCAGCCGGTGCCGGGGAAAGACTGGGTCTGGCAGGCACGGAATCCGGGGCAACAGTGGCTGACCACCTTTGACCATCGCGGCTTTGTGGCCGAGCCGCGGGGTGGCGGATGGTCGTGGGGGCTTGAGTTGAAGAGCTACGGCTTTGGGGAAAACCAGACGGCTGTCATTGGCACCCCAACCGTGAAGGTCGAGGGCCAACGCCTGAGCTATCAATGGGACGCGACAGTGCAGGAGTGGT
>JANOZA010000369.1:0-11627 GCA_031429155.1 Verrucomicrobiota bacterium
AGTCACGGAACCCGACTGGCGGGAGCAGTTGCGCGAAATGGCGCAGCATCCGCGCTGCGTGGCTCTCGGGGAGATGGGACTCGATTATTATCACAACCCGCCGGACGGCTGGACGGATGGCAATTACCGGGCACGCCAGCAGGAGTTCTTTTCCGGGCAACTCGCGCTCGCTGCCGAGGTGGGGAAAAACGTCGTCGTGCATCAGCGCGACCGCCAAGGCATGGACTGCTGGCGGGACATCGTGCGGCTGGTGGACGCGTGGAATGGAAAACTGCGGGCGGTTTTCCACTGCTGGATCCTTCCGTGGGCAGAGGCGGAGCCCGTCATCGCCGCCGGGCATCTCATCAGTTTCACGGGCATCGCCACTTATCCGAAAGCATCGGAAGTCCACGAGTCAGCGGTCGCGGTGCCGGAAGGGGGTTTCATGCTGGAAACGGACAGCCCCTACATCGCGCCCGTGCCGCATCGCGGTAAGCGCAATGAGCCCGCATACGTGCGACATACAGCGGAGAGGATCGCGCAGATCCGCGGCGTGAGCCTTGAGCATCTGGCGGCAGTGACAGGCCGGACGGCGGAGGGGTTTTTTGGGTTTTGAACATAAGGAAGCAAAGGGTTGAAATTCGGTTTTCCAGCCCGCCTCCTGAGTCTCTTTGCTACCTTTGCTGCCTTCTGTTCAGTCCTTTTGTTTGCCCATGACCACCATCGCCACCCGTCTTACCGACATCCGCGCTCAAATCGCCGCCGTCGCGCACACCGCAGGCCGCGATCCTGAGACCGTGCAGCTCTGCGCGGTGAGCAAGACCTTTCCCGCCGCCGCCGTACAGGAGGCGATGGACGCCGGGCAGGCACTCTTCGGCGAAAATCGGACTCAGGAGGCGCTGGCCAAGATTCCGCTGCTCCCGCCGGCACGATGGCATTTGATCGGGCACCTTCAGTCAAACAAAGTGCGGAAAATCCTGCCGCTCGTGGAGATGATCCACAGCGTGGACAGTGTGGATATTGCCAAAGACATCAGCCGCATCGCCTTTGAACTTGGGCTGTGCATGAAGGTGCTCCTTCAGGTGAATGTGGCCAGCGATGATGCGAAGTTCGGTTTCACCACCGCCGGTGTCACTGCCGTGTTACCGGAACTGCTCGCGCTTCCGGGCCTCGACATCCGCGGGCTCATGACCATCCCTCCGCTGGCAGGCGACCCGCGTCCGCACTTCGCCGCACTGCGCCTACTGCGCGACCGGCTCGCCACGCCCGCGCATCCGCTGCTGGAGCTGAGCATGGGCATGAGCGGCGACTTCGAGGCGGCCATCGCTGAGGGCGCCACCATCGTCCGGGTGGGCAGTGCCATTTTTGGCGGACGCTGAGCAAATTTCTGAGCGGCGGGCGATTGGTCGCGCTGGGTTGCGCTGCCGTGGCCTGCAGGTTTTGATGAAAAGCAAATCGTCCCCCGGCTTGCGGGTCAGCCGTGCCTACTTCTTTTTCAGCGACACCAAATACTCCACGAGGTTCACGATGTCGGCTTCGCTCATCACCGTGTGCAAGTTGGGCGTCATCAGCGACACCGCCATTTTGTCGCGGCTGGTGATGGCTGCCTTGTCGCACTTCACGATGACGCCGCCGGGGACTTTCAGGGAGAGTTCCTTTTCCGTCTCGCTGGCCACCATGCCGACGTAAGTGTTTCCGTCCTTCGTCTTCACCAGCCAGCCTTCGAAACCGAAGCTGATCCCGGCGCTGGGATTCAGGATGGAATCGTAGAGGGCTTCTTTTGCCAGCTTGGTGCCGATCTCGCCGAGGGCGGGGCCGAAGTCTATGCCCTGACCATTCACCTGATGGCAGGTGAAGCAGTAGGTCATGAACACGGGTTGTCCTTTCGTCGCGTCGCCGGCTTTCTTCACCAGTTCGGCGACCGGCGGGAGTTTGGTCGTGGCGGCCATCGTCAGCACCTTGGCGGCAGCGGTGCGAATCGCTTCGTCCGTGGAAGTGGCGAGCGCGGCGGCCGCGGCGGGCTTCACGGAGTCAGGAAGTTTCCCTGCCTGCGCGGCGGCGAGGATTGCCTGCTGGCCAGCGGCATTGAGGGCGAGGCCCTTAATAGCAGCCTCTGCGACCGGCGGCGGCGTCTTTGGGTCTGTCAGAACTGCGGCGGCAACTTCCGTGGTCTCTTTGGAGCCGACGCTGGCGATGGACTCCATCAGCGGGGCGGCGTTGGCACCGAGTCCCGTGAGGGCTTCCCCGACCGATGCACCAAGGCCCAGTTGGAATAACAGTTTCACCGCCTGCCCGCTCTGAGGGGTGCCAGCTTTCTCCGCAGCCACTTTTAGCAGCGAGTCTTTCTGTGAGGCGATGGCGAATTTCTCGATGATTTGGAAATACTCATCGCTGCCGGCATTGGCGGCGAGGTAGCGGTCTATGGCGTCCTTCGTCTTCTGGCTGGCTTTCGCGTAGTCGAACGAAGCGAGACGCTGCACCGTCTGCGCGATGCGTTTGTCGGCTTCGGCAGTGTCCTGAGCGAAGGAACTGGTGGCGAGGAGGAGAAAGAAAGCGGTGGGGCGGAACATGGGACGCAATGGACGAATGGTTGCAGATGCTTCTTTCCAGCGATCTTACCGTTCTTCAAGGCCAGGTCAGGCCTGCGCCTCCACCCATTTTCCATGCTCGGTGATGAGGCCGATGAGGCGGTCCACGGCTTCTTCCTCGGGAATGTTGAACTGCACCGCAGTCTTGCCGACGTAGAGATTGATCTTGCCCGGCGCGCCGCCGACATAGCCGAAATCGGCATCGGCCATTTCGCCGGGGCCATTCACGATGCAGCCCATGACGGCGATGCGCACGCCTTTAAGATGGCCCGTGGCGGCGCGGATTTTCTGCGTTGTTGTCTGGAGATTGAAGAGCGTGCGGCCGCAACTCGGGCAGGCGACGTAGTCGGTTTTGAAAATGCGGGTGCCGGCGGCCTGGAGGATGTTGTAGGCAAGACGAAGGCTTTGCCCGGGTCCGTGTTCGCCTTGAACGATGACCGCGTCGCCTATGCCGTCGCAAAGCAGGCTGCCGATATTCGTGGCGGCGGTGAGCAGTGTCGCGGTAAAGTCTTTCTCCGGATCGCCTGACGGGAAACAGGTGTCCTTAAGCAGAATGGGATGCCGCTCCTGCAGCCTCGCGGCGAGCAGGCGGTAGCTGGCGATGACCGGATGCGGATAGCCGTCGGGCAGGGTGACGAGCACTGGCTCAGCCATGGCATTCACTTGGGCGATGGTCTTCTCATCCAGCGGATCCACCGCAAGCACGCCGCTGCGCTCGATGATGATCTCCGGTTTGTATTCGCCGAGGGAGTCGAGTTTGTGCGCGAGCGCGTCCCACTTCGTTTGAGTGGTGAAGACGCGAACTGTTTCTGTGCCACCGAGGGCGTGGCCCTGCACTGTCATGCGGGCGGAAGCGCGGCGGCGGTAGGAAAATGGATCGTAGCAGGCGGCGTCCGCTACGGCGGGGAAGGGGAGTCGCGCGGTTTCGTGCTCTGTTGTTTCCACCAGCGTGCGGGCCACCGGTATTTCATAGACGGAATCCTCGGTGAGCGAAACGCGGATGGTGTCGCCTGCGCCGTCGCTGAGCAGGCTGCCGATGCCGATGGCGCTCTTGATGCGACCGTCTTCGCCATCGCCGGCTTCAGTCACACCGAGGTGTAGCGGATAGTTCCAGTCCGGGCCTTCCTCCACCAGGGCAGCGATGAGGAGGCGATAGGCTTCGATCATCACCTTCGGATTCGAGGCCTTCATGCTGAAGAGGAAATTGTGGAAGTCGTGTGCGCGCGCGATGCGGGCAAATTCCAGAGCGCTCTCCACCATGCCTCGCGGCGTGTCGCCGTAGCGGTTCATGATGCGGTCGCTCAGGCTGCCGTGATTGGTCCCGATGCGCAGGGCGACGTTTCGTTTGGCGCAGAGATTGACCAGCGGCACGAATGCCTCTTCGATCCTCGCCAGTTCATCGGCGTACTGGTCATCCGAATATTCGCGCACTTCGAACTTCTTCTTGTCCACGAAGTTCCCCGGGTTGATCCGCACCTTCTCCACCCACTTGGCGGCCTCCATTGCTGCGTCCGGCTTGAAGTGAATGTCGGCCACCAGGGGAGATGTGCATCCGGCTGCGATGAGTCCCGCTTTGATGTTTTCGAGGTTCGCAGCAAAGACCCGGGTCTGCGCCGTGATGCGGACGATTTCACAGCCCGCCTCCACTAACCCCAGTGCCTCCGCCACGCACGCATCCGTGTCCCGGGTGTCGCTCGTGAGCATGGATTGAATGCGGACGGGGTTGTCGCCGCCGATGGCCACATTCCCCACCTGCACCACGCGGGTGCGGCGGCGGGCGTAGTGATAAATATCGGGGCAGTAGCGGAGCAGCGAGGCGTCTTTCACGGCTGCTATGTGCCCGGCTGGGGTAAATGGCGCAAGGGGAAGGGGACCGGTCGGTATTTTCATGGGCCGAAGGTGCAAAATGTTCTCCGCAGCCGCGTAAGAGAAAGCCGCACTATTCCTACCCTCATGAATCCGCCCCCGGTCCACTCCCGCTTTGTCCTTCTTGCCTCGCTGTTCTCCGCAGCCGGAGCTTCGGCTGCCCCGCTTGCCTATAACAAGGACATCCGGCCCATCTTGTCGGACAACTGTTTCAATTGCCACGGGCCGGACTCCGCGTCGCGCAAGGCAGGTCTGCGGCTGGATAGTTTTGAAGAGGCGACCAAGCCGAACAAGGACGGCGCGACCGCCATCGTGCCGGGGGATACGTCGAAGAGCACGCTCGTCGCCCGCATCACGACGACGGATCCCGACGATCACATGCCGCCGGCGGAGTCGCACAAGGAACTGAAGCCGGCACAAATCGCGATGCTGCAGCAGTGGGTGGCTGAAGGCGCGAAGTATGAGGCGCACTGGTCCTTTATCGCGCCGGTGCGGCCGCCGGTCCCGGCGGTGGATGTCGCTGCATGGTCGAAGAATCCCGTGGATGCCTTTCTCCTGGAGGGAATCAAAGCCGCAGGACTGACCGTGAATCCCGAGGGTGACCGGCACACGCTGGCGCGTCGTGCGGCTCTGGACCTGACGGGCCTGCCGCCAGGGCCGGCGCTGGTGGAGGAGTTTGTGAATGACAAGGCGCCTGACGCTTACGAGAAGATGCTCGATAAGCTCATGGCCTTGCCTCAATACGGCGAACACCGCGCGCGCTACTGGCTGGATGCGGCGCGCTATGCCGACACCCACGGCATCCACTTCGACAACTTCCGCGAGATGTGGCACTACCGCCAGTGGGTCATCGAATCGTTCAACAAGAACCAGCCGTTTGACCAGTTCACCATCGAGCAACTCGCCGGCGATCTTCTGCCCAACCGCACCCTTAGCCAGCAAGTCGCGTCCGGATTCAACCGCTGCAATATCACGACGAACGAAGGCGGCGCCATCGCCGAGGAATACCTCGTGCTCTACGCCCGCGATCGTACGGAGACGACGAGTCAGGTCTTCATGGGACTAACGACTGGCTGTGCGGTCTGTCATGATCACAAGTTCGACCCGATCTCACAAAAGGACTTCTATTCGCTGAGTGCGTTTTTCAATAACACCACGCAGAACGCGATGGACGGGAACATCAGGGACACGCCGCCCGTCATTTTTGTCCCGAGCGATGAAGATCTCCCTCGCTGGAATGTCATAGAGGCTGAAGTCGCTGCTTCGAAGAAAGCGCGCGATGACCGTAAGGGCAGCGCGCGGGGTGATTTCGATAAATGGCTGGCCGACGCCAAGCCGGATGTTTTCAAAAACGCAGTGGCACCCGACGGTCTGATTCTTAGCGCACCGCTCGACGAAGCCGGCGGCGAGAGTGTGCTGGTGACGACAGCCAGCGGACCGGCACCGGTCACGTGCGGCACGGGAGCGGGCGGTATGGATGGCGTTACTGCGGCGAAGGCATTCAAGGTCGTTCCCGGCAAAACGGTGGCCGTGCCGCAGCCGGATGGATTCGAGAACAACAAGCCATTCTCCTACGGCGCCTGGATCAAGCTGCCGGCCGACAATATGTCCGGAGCGGCTTTTGCCCGCATGGAGGAGGGCCCACGTTTCCGCGGCTGGGACTTGTACATCCAGGGCAACCGCCCCGCTGCGCATATCATTAGCGCATGGCAGCAGGATGCGGTGAAGGTCGTCGCCAAGAAGCCGATGAAGGCTAACGAGTGGCACCACGTTTTCGTGACCTATGACGGCTCCGGCAAAGCCGCAGGTCTTAAAATTTATCTCGATGGCGAGCCACAGAAGACGAATGCCGAAGCGGACGGGCTCAAGGGCACGATCCAGACGCTTCAGCCCTTGAAGTTCGGCCAGCGCGAAGGGTCGTCGCGGCTGGACAACATCGGCCTCCAGGACGTGCGGCTTTACACCCGAATGCTGAGCCCGGAGGAAGTCTCCGCCCTTCCCAGCACCCAGAAATACAGCGGCATCCTCGCGAAAGCTCCCGCGCAGCGCACCGACGTCGAGAAGAATACCCTCTACGACTGGTGGCTCCCGGTGAATGATCAGCCCTGGAAGGATGCTAGTGCGAAAGTGGCCGCCCTGGAACAGGAGCAGTCGGCCATAAGCGCGCGCGGCGCGAAGACCCACGTAATGGCCGAGAAGCCCGGGAAGCCGATGGCCTTTGTGCTGCAGCGCGGCGACTACGACAAACGCCGCGACCAGGTCGAGCCCGCGACGCCCGCAAGCCTGCCGGCGATGCCCGCCGATCTGGCGCGCAACCGGCTCGGTCTCGCGCAGTGGATGCTGCGTCCAGAGCACCCGCTCACCGCCCGCGTGGCTGTGAACCGCATGTGGCAGGAGCTTTTTGGCATGGGACTGGTGCGCACCGCCGGAGACTTCGGCATCAGTGGTGAACTGCCGAGCCATCCCGCGCTGCTCGACTGGCTGGCCGTGGAATTCCGCGAGGGCGGCTGGGATGTGAAGAAGTTTATGCGTCTCATGATGACCTCTGCCGCCTATCGTCAGAGTGCTTCAGTTCCTGCGGACAAGTTTGCGAAAGACGCGCCCAACCGCTGGCTCGCCCGCGGGCCGCGCTTCCGCATGGATGCCGAAATGGTGCGCGACTATGCCCTCGCCGCGAGCGGCATCCTTGTTCGCAAGATCGGCGGCCCGAGCGTCCGGCCATACCAGCCCGACGGCATCTGGGAAGCCGTCGCCATGCCCCCGAGCGACACCCGCAACTACAAGCGCGACACCGGTGACGCCCTCTACCGCCGCAGCATGTACACACTCTGGAAGCGTGCGGCTCCACCGGCCAGCATGGACATCTTCAACGCTCCGGCCCGTGAAAACTGCACGCTGCGCCGCGAGCGCACTAATACTCCGCTTCAGGCGCTGGTGACGCTCAACGACGTGCAGTTCATCGAAGCCGCCCGTTTCCTCGCCGCCCGCACCCTCAAGGAAGGCGGCGGCACCCCCGCCACGCGCCTCGACTTCATGGCCCGCCAAATTCTCTGCCGTCCGTTCGCCGCGGAGGAACTCCCGCTCGTCACCGCCAGCTACAACGATCTCGCCGCTTACTACAAATCAAAGCCGGACGAAGCCAAAGCCCTCCTCACCGAAGGCGAGTCTAAGTCCGATCCTGCCCTCGACCCCGCTGAACTCGCCTCGTGGACCATGATGGCGAATCAACTGCTCAACCTGGACGAAGTGCTCAATAAGTAAGGGGCTCAGGAATGGCATCCGCCCTCTGCTTGCCCTGTGACGGGTGATGGCTTATACGACGGGCATGACCTCCCAACCACTCAACGCGGATTTTGAATTCAGCCAGCTTTCTGACCGGCTGCGACAGGAGGTGCTGGCGGCGTTTCAGGGGACGCCGCGCAAGGTGACGTTCGCGCCGGGGGTGATGTTTTACCGGTGGGTGACGCCGCGGAAGGGAGACAGTCCGGAGCTTAGCGGCAACGGGGTGCTCGACGGGCGATGGTGGTTCAGCATGGAAGTGTGGAATCACATTACGCGCGCCGCATTCCGGAAAAACACGCCCATTCGCAATGCGGCACGGAGCAAGCTGGCGGTGACGACGGCCTTTAACCGGGAGATGGAATACATGTGCCGCATCGTGCTCCAGGCACCGGTGTGCGGGTGGGTGGGGCCGGCGAGTGCGCAGCATGATCCCACGCGCGGGCGGCTTCCGGGGGGCAGTGAGCAGATCTATTTTCCATCGCTCGCGGTGGCTGCCGGGGGAATGTTCAGCTCCGTGGCAAGGCTCGACTGGTGGGGCTATCCGGACGACGGCAGATGAGGCTGGACGCCAGTCGCACTCAGAATCCGCGCGGCCACTTCCTCCACGGTGCCCTCGATGGAAACAGTGAGGCCTTCGTCGGCGTCGGGTGCTTCCAGGGTAGCGAATTGACTGCGCAGCAAGTCCGGCGGCATGAAGTGCCCGCGCCGCTCCGCAAGTCGCGAGGAGATGAGTTCGAACGATCCGTGGAGGTGAACAAGACGCACATCAGGGAGGCCCGACATGAGCATTGAGCGGTAGGCTCGTTTCAACGCCGAGCAGGCCAGCACGGTGATGCTGCCCGCCGGAGTGACGTCAATGACCTCGCGTCGCAGTTTCTCCAGCCAGGGCCGGCGGTCGTCGTCGTTGAGGGGGATCTTCGCGGACATCTTCGCCTTATTTTCCGGAGGATGAAGATCGTCGGCGTCCACGAAGGTCGCGCCGAGGCTTGCAGCGAGAGCTTCGCCCACGGCGGTCTTGCCGCAGCCGCAGACACCCATGATCAGCCAGACGCGGGGAGGAATTGTATCGGAGGTTGTGATTGGATGCGGCGCGGCGGGCATTGAGAGGGAGGGATGAATTCCGAATGACGAAGTTGCGGTTTAGACAATTATTCGTCATCCGTCATCCGTCATTTCCCGCTTCCATGAACACGCGCCCCTCTGCTGCCGAACAATACGAGAAAACTCCCACCCTTATCTTTCCCTCCGCCGGCGATGCTGCCGCGGCGCTGGCGCGGGAGGTGAAGGCGCTCATCGAAACGAAGAACAAGGCCGGTCAGCCGGCGGTGCTCGGTCTCGCGACGGGTTCGTCGCCGGTGCCGTTTTATCGTGAACTCATCCGGCTGCACCGGGAGGAGGGACTTAGTTTCAAAAACGTCATCACCTTCAACCTCGACGAATACTACGGTCTCACGCGCGACCACCGGGAGAGTTACTTCCGTTTCATGCAGGAGCAGTTGTTCTCGCACATTGATCTCAAGCCGGAGAACATTCACCTGCCCGACGGAACGGTGCCGCTGGATGCTGTTTTCGATCACTGCGCAGCTTACGAGCGGATGATAGATGATGCCGGCGGCGTGGATCTCCAGATTCTCGGCATCGGGCGAACGGGTCACATTGGATTCAATGAGCCCGGCTCGTCGAGGGACTCGCTCACGCGGCTCATTCCGCTGGACCGGGTGACGCGTCAGGACGCCGCAGCGGATTTTCTCGGCGAGGAAAACGTGCCGCGGTTTGCCATCACGATGGGTGTGGGTACCATCCTGCGGGCTAAGAAACTCGCGCTCATGGCGTGGGGCGAGAACAAGGCGGAGATCCTGGCCCGGGCTGTGGAGGGACCGGAGACGGAAGCCGTGTCTGCGAGCTTTTTGCAAAGCCACCCGGATGCGAGGTTTTTCATCAACGCCGCCGCCAGCAGTGCCCTGACACGCATCAAACTCCCGTGGCTCGTGGGTCGCGCCGAGTGGACGCCGCAGGAGACGCGCCGTGCCGTGTGCTGGCTTTCGCAGCGCGAGAAGAAGCCGTTCCTCAAGCTGCTCGACGAGGAGTATAACGAAAACGGCATGGCTGAACTGCTCACGCGCTGGGGCAGTGCCTATCAATTGAATATAGACATCTTCAACCGCCAGCAGCACACCATCACGGGCTGGCCTGGCGGCAAGGAGAAGGCGGATGACACTTCCCGCCCGGAGCGCGCGCTCCCGTTTCCCAAGACGTGCGTCGTGTTCGCACCGGAGCCGCAGGATGAAGTCATGGGAATGGGCGGCACCATCGAGCGGCTCATCAGTCAGGGGCACCGTGTCCACATCGTCTGCATGACGACCGGCGACCTGCGGGTGACGGATACCGAGGCGCTGCGCTTTGCCCGGGTGCTGGAGGAAACCGCCGAGCCAGCGCGCTGGGCGGAGGCCACCCGTTACGCCACGGGCGTCATTGAGGAGATCGAGGCCAAGGGAATGTTTGGTGATCCACCGCCCCGTCTGCGCGAACTGAAGACGCTCATCCGCCGCGGTGAGGCCCGTGACGCCGCGCAAAGCCTGGGAGTTCCCGCGCCGGACGTTCATTTTCTCGACCTCCCGTTTTACAGCGAGGGCCGCTACCGGCAGTTCCGGCTTAGCAACAAAGACACCGCCCGCACCGGCGCGTTGCTTGACCGCCTCCAGCCGCACCAGATTTACGTCACCGGCGACCTCGCCGATCCCAGCAGCGTGCAGGGCATGGCCTTTTCCGCTTTCCGTCAGGCGATGAACGAGCGCTCCGCCGCTGTGTGGCGCGCGCAGTGCCGCGTTTGGCTTTACCGCGGTCACCAGTATGAATTTGAACCGCACGAGATCGAGATGGCTGTCCCCATGAGCCCGGACCAAATGGCCCGCAAACTCACGGCGGCTCAGAAGTTCATGACCCACACGCTGCCCGATCACATCAACGGCGATCGCAATCGCGAGATCGCCAGGAAGTATGACGGCCTCGGCATGGCCGAGTACGAGGCCATCGAGGCGTTCCGCCAGTGGAGGGAATAGTCTGCGGTGCCGGACGCAGGGAACTCACCCGATCGTGAACAGACAGCGCGGAGCCGTTTCCCGGGTCACGCCAGCAGTGCCTTCACGACGGTGCCGTGGATGTCGGTGAGTCTGAAGTCGCGGCCCTGGAAGCGGTAGGTGAGCTTCTCGTGATGCACGCCCATGAGGTGCATGATGGTGGCATTGAGGTCGTGAACGTGGACGGGATTCTCGGTGATGTTGTAGCAATAGTCGTCCGTGGAACCGTAGGTGATACCTTTCTTTACGCCTGCGCCGGCCATGAGGACGGAGAAAGCGCGCGGGTGGTGGTCGCGGCCGTAGTTCGTCTCGGTTAGGGCTCCCTGGCTGTAAATGGTGCGGCCAAATTCGCCGCCCCAGACGATGAGGGTGTCCTCCAGGAGGCCGCGGTTTTTGAGGTCCGTGAGCAGCGCGGCGGTGGGCTGGTCGGTATCTTTGCACTGGCCTTTGAGGGCGTTCGGCAGTCCGCCGTGGTGGTCCCAGCCCATGTGGAAGAGTTGAATGAAGCGGACATTCCGCTCGGCGAGGCGACGGGCGAGGAGGCAGTTGGCCGCGTAACTGCCGGGGCGCTTCACATCGGGACCGTAGCTCTCGATGGTCGCGGGGGATTCCTTGCTGGAGTCGAGGAGTTCCGGCACGCTGGTCTGCATGCGAAAGGCCATCTCATACTGTGCGATGCGGGTCTGTATTTCCGGATCGCCGAGCGTGTCGAAACGTTTCTGATTCAGGGCAGAGATTTCATCGAGCGTCTCGCGACGCAGGGCGGCATCCATGCCGGCGGGATTGCTTAGGTAGAGCACCGCGTCGCCTTTGTTCCGACACTTCACACCCTGGT
>JANOZA010000370.1:0-7464 GCA_031429155.1 Verrucomicrobiota bacterium
CTCCACGGAACGCGCGCTGCAAGGCGCGCGTTCTTTTTTCTCCAGATGACTCACCCCCTACTCCATTTTCCCGAGGGCCCATTCGCCGCCTATATCTTTGACTGCGACGGCACGCTGGTGGACTCCATGCCGCTTCATCTTGAGGCATGGCGGGCAGCGCTGGAAAAGCACGGATTTCCCGCGCAGGAGTTCACTTTGGAAATGCACCACGACTTCGCCGGCATGCCGGGTGCCGCCATTGTACGAAAGCTGAACTCGGCTTTCGGCCACGACATGCCGCCCGACCAGGTGGAGGCTGACAAAGTGGAATGGTATCTCGCTCATCATACCGATGTGCGCGGGATCGAACCCGTCGTCGCCATCGCCCGCGCCGCTGAAGGCCGACTGCCGATGGCGGTAGCCTCCGGCAGCGACGCTGACATCGTCCATGATTCCCTGCGCGCCGTGGGCATTCACCACCTCTTTGCCACCATCATCACGCCAGCCGATGTGGCTCGCGGCAAACCGGCGCCGGACATGTTCCTCCTGGCCGCCGAGCGAATGGGCGTTGCGCCGGGAGACTGCCTCGTCTTTGAAGACGGTAAGCTCGGCATCGAGGCCGCAGAAGCTGCCGGCATGAAGACGGTGTGGGTGCCTTCGGAGCTGTCGGCGGGCTGAGCCTTAGGGCTTAAAGACTTTGTCCTCTTTGTTCCCGCCGCTGAGCAGGTAGGCAATGAGGTCCAGCACTTCATCCTGATTGAGCTGCATGAGCAGTGTCGGCGGCATGGCGCTGATGGGATACTTGCTCCGCGCCTTGATGTCCGTGGCCTTGACGACAGTCAGCAGCTCCGGCTGGAACGGATTCTCCGCCACACTGAGTTCGCCGCCTTCCTCTTTGATAATGCGTCCGACGATGGTGCCGCCGTCTTTCTTCTCAACGAGCGTGGACTCATACTGATCGGAGATCACTTTGGACGGATCGGTTATGTTCTCGAGCAGATCGCGCAGAGAGTAGCGGTTGGCGGAGCCCGTGACGTCCGGTCCGATGCCTCCGAACTCAGTGCCCATGCGGTGGCACGACGAACAAAGCGCGGACTGGAAAGTGCGGCGCCCGTTTTCGTGGCTGCGGCCTTTGATACCGGCTTTGGTGAGAGCCTGAATCTCATCAATAGTCCACGCGCGGCCCGGGCCTTTCGGCTTCGGTAGATCGGCGAGAGTGGGAGCGTTGAGTTCCTCGCTCAGCCCTTCGAGTTCCTTCTTCATTTCCAGCGGTACGCGGGTGAGGGCGTCCTTGCGAATGTTCTCGATGAAGCCGCGCAGGCTGTTACCACCCTGGAATTTCCGCGCGGTATTGAACCAGCGGAAAAACTGGCGGCGCAACTCGGGTGACCAGCCCTCGGTAGCGATGCGCAGCGCGTAGCCGTATGCGATCTGCTGGCGATTGGGGCGTGACGAAGAGGCATTCACGGCGGCTTTGGCATAGTTGTCATTGCGGGCCATCACTTTTTCCTCGCCGATCTCGTTGCTGTCACTGCTCGCGGTCGTGAGCAGGGAAACCGTCTTGGCCGCCACCTGCGGGCTGTCGAGGAAGCAGAGCAACTCGCAAAGCCCGCGGTTCAACTCGTCCGTCTTCGCAGGGAAATGCGGCTCGAATTTCGCACGAATAGCAGCGCAGGCGGCAGCATCGGGCTTGCCGGCGCGGGCGAAAAGCACGGCGTGGACGCGCAGGAGATCGAGTTGCTGGCCCTGGCTGAGGCTGACCCAATTGAGCCGGTCGAGAGCCTTCACAATCTGATCCCGCAGAGCTGTTTGCTCCGGCGTGACGGGGCGCTTGGCGCCATCCGTGCCCTGGGCTGCGGGATGAAGCTGGCCAGCGGCATCGCGGTCGTAGCTGTCGCAGCCGGCGCGCGTCAGGGCGAGCAGCGCGGCAATGCTGGCATCCGGCGCACTCTCCGCGAGGGCCTTGTCTTTCCACTGAGCTACCGGCTGATGCTCCACGACGGCGCGCGCCGCGAATCGAATCCAGCGGTCTGGATTTCCAATGTGCGCCCAGGCTTTGGCCAGAGCGTCAGGACCGGGCATGGCGAGGAGTTTCTCCAGTTCCATGCGCTGCTGCATTTCCTTCGTGAGCGTCACAGGTGCCGCCGGTGCGGTGCTGCCACCACCCGTCCAGGTGACGCGGTAGAGCGCGCTCTGAGTCCCTCGTCCGCCGATGAGAAAATACATCGCTCCGTCCTGCGGATGGATGACCATGTCCGTGAGCGGCAGCGGTTTACCGGCGACAAACTCTTCCTTCTCCGCAGCCCAGGAAGCGCCGTTGGGCTTGAGGTGGAGGGCGTACATCGTGCCGTAGGTCCAGTCGGCGACATAGACGGCGTGCTGATACTTCGCCGGGAACTTCGCGCCAATGCCCGAGCATACTCCCGTGGGGCTGCCGGGGCCGAGATCTATGGTCGGCGGCAGGGCATCCGCGAAATACGCCGGAGTGTTAGACGCACCGGACTTCCAACCGAATTCACCGCCTGGCATCGCCTCAACGGCGCGAGTCTGGCGATACCACGGCGAACCGATGTCCCATTCCATGTCGCTGTCGTAGGTGAATATCTGGCCGTGCTGCGTCAGGGCGATGTCGTATTCATTGCGAAAGCCGGCGCTGACGAGCGTCCACTCCTTGCCGTCAAAGTCAGTTCGGCAAATCCAGCCGCCCGGTGCATAAATGTTTGAGGCGTGACCGTTGGCATCCCACAGTCGAGGGACGATGAAGTCTTCGCCCCAGAGTTTTGGCACCAGGCTCTTCTCCGGATTGGGGAGCTTGGTGTGGTTGCCGCCGGCGATGAGCAGTCCTTTGCCATCGGGTGTGAGGATAACGCCATGCGGTCCGTGCTCGCCACCGCCGTCAATTTTCCGCAGCAGCGTTTCCTCATCGAATTGATCGTCGCCATTGGTGTCGCGGAGACGGTAGAGTCCGCTCTGGCCGCCATTGCGGGAGAAGTAGAGCGCACCGTTCGCAAAAAGCAGCCCCTGGGCCTGCTTCACCTTCGTTTCCAACTGCTCCACGTCCGGCTCGCCGCCGGCCTTCAACGTGATACGATAGAGGGAACCCTCCTGGTCTCCGGCGATGAGGCGACCCTTGTCGTCGTTGCAGAGACTGACCCACGAGCCCTGCTCCCCTTTTGGCACGGTATACAATAGTTCAGCCTTAAAGCCAGGAAGCACCTGAACCTGATCCGCGGTGAGGGCGACTCCTCCGCCGCCGCCCTTGCCGCCTCCGCCGACGAACACATTTCCCCAGGGTTCATCGCCGAGTTTCGCCGTGGCCACCGCATTGGGCCACTTGCTGTCATCGTAGTCTGCTTTTTCCCAACCAGCGCCAGGATTGGCCGCAACGAGTTTCCAGGCCGGACCGGATTCGCTAAGCACTTTGGCGTTTTTCCCGCCAGTGTCCACACGGCCCACGAGCCCGGCGATGCCGCCACTGTTGGCACCTTTGATGGCAATGATGTTCTTGCCGGGTTTGAGAAACTTCCCCGCATTGACCTTCGCCGGTTCCGACCACTCGCTGCTGCGGCCCGCGAATTCACCGTTGATCCAGACTTCACAGGAATTGTCACAGGAAACCTGGACGCGCACGCCTTTGACGTCTGTGATATCAACCGTGGTCCGCACCCAGACCGTGTCGTTGTTGCCGGCGGTCTTGGATGACCAAATCCACTGCGGTGCCGCCTGAACGGTCAGCGGGAAGAGTGAAAAACCAAGAACCGGCAGAGCCATTGTGAGAAGTCGTGTGTGTGTTGTCATGGGATTCAAAGAAGATGGGGCCACACCGGAACGCGCCGGGCTGCGGCCCGCTTTCAGCGCAATCCCCGCCGGTGTCGAGCGCGGGCTTCATCGGCTGGTGCGCCGCCTTGCGATTCTCATTGCCCATGCGAAGCATCATTCCAGATCAGTCAGTTCTTCGGCCTGCGGCGTAACAAGGCCCCAAAACCCGCGCCATGTCCACCAGAGGCCGGCAACTCCCGATGCGATGGCTCCCATGACGAGGTAATCACCTAATCCGGTGCGTCCTCCGCGACGACCCCGCCAGGACAAGTAATCGTTGAGAGCGCGATGCCAGTCTTTCCACGGCAGCACAGCAAAGAAGATCACCGCAGCAATCAGCAGCGCGCCGCCAATCAATAACTTCCGCAGACTCCGCCGCCGCACCTCCTCATTCCGCTCTTCCACCAGCGACTTCACCAGCGGCCCGGCCTCCTCCGCGCTCATGCCCCGCGAGATCAAATACCCCGCGACTTCCTCCGGCACGTCACCCCAGGTCACGCGCGCCAGCGCTTCAGTGTGGAGGCGTTCTGACAGTTCATCGGTCATCACCGGGGCAACGGCTTCCCTCCTTTTTCGGCCACTTCGCGCAGGCAGTTGTGGGAACGAACGATCCACTTTGATTCCGTGATTTCGATGCTGCCAAGTC
Source organism: Verrucomicrobiota bacterium (assembly GCA_031429155.1). Taxonomy (GTDB): domain Bacteria; phylum Verrucomicrobiota; class Verrucomicrobiia; order Verrucomicrobiales; family V1-33; genus V1-33. Next base: position 4,445 of record JANOZA010000370.1, read on the forward strand.
GCTGATGAAGCAGCTCTGGATCCAGCCGCCCCGACCTGATCAAGGCTGACAGCAATTCGATGTCCTTCGGACGACCGGCGAAAATCTTGGCAATCGCCATGTCGTGCGGGTCGAGGGCGGATACTCCCGGGCATCCATCCAGCGGTACCACACGCGCATCCCAGCCCGGCGGGAAATTCTCGAAGGCAAATGGGCGGACGATGTCGGCATAAAAGCCATGTTCCTCATCGAAGGCCTTTCTTGCACCTACTACATCATGAACCGCCAGCGCGCGTGCATCGTCCCACGGATCAAGAATGAAGTCGGCATCTCGCGAACGCTGCACTGGAGTGTCTTCTTCACCCATGTCCGGAAAAGTCGCCAGCAGCGAGGCGGACCCAAACAAAACCAAACGCTGGTCCGGAGCCGCTGTGCGAATGGCGGCGACGAGCTTCTTTAGTGTCGCGATGTCCATGTCAGTGGCTCCAACTCGATTTTCGTCAAGACCCCCGGGAACGGCTCCCAACCCTTCCATTCTCTCGACTCCTCGCTGTCATCGCGCAGCAGATCCAGGAGGCGCTGCATTCCCTGCGGGGAAGCCTGCGCTGCTTCGATCCAGGTGCGCCACTGCGCGAGTTCCTTTTTCGCCCAATGGCCATTGCCGAGCCAGCGGGCGATATTGGCCAGCGGGATGCGGAGCAGTGAAGGATCGGTCTCGATCTTGTCTGCTATGAGACAGAACTGGAGGTGCGCCATGCGGTCGCCTTCGGGATCATGATAGGGCGTCATGGCGGGAAAGTAGTGCTCCGCCGCTCCCGGGCAAGGAAAGGATTCCGACCGGTCGGCGCTTATACAAGCAGTGGAAAATCCCAGGAAGCGCGCCATTCTCCGCGCGTTCTCTCACTACCATGACACGCGCCCTCCTCCCCTTTCTCCTCGCCGGACTCACCGCCGCGTCCGCTGCGGATCGCTTCTTCACGCAGCCGCGGCAGCTCACATTCTCCGGAAAACGCGCCGGCGAAGGATACTTCAGCAAAGACGGGAAGCGCCTCATCTTCCAAAGTGAACGCGAGGAAGGGAATCCGTTTTACCAAATTTACCTGCTCGATTTTGAATCCGGCGACATGCGCCGGCTGTCGAACGGCACGGGAAAGACGACCTGCGCGTGGCTGCATCCGGACGGCGCGCAGTTTCTCTACGCCTCCACTCATGCCGACGCTGCGGCGCAGCAGAAGCAGGCCGCAGAGTTGAAGGACCGGGCCGAGGGAAAGCAGAAGCGCTACGCCTGGGACTACGACGAAAACTACGACATCTACGCTGCGCCGCTGGCTGGCGGCGAATCGGCGAACCTGACGAAGACGCTGGGCTACGATGCCGAAGCCAGTTACAGCCCGGACGGCCAGTGGATCGCCTTCGCATCAAATCGCCACGCCTACACGGAGAAACTGACGCCGGAGGAACAGGCGAAATTTGAGAAGCAGCGTTCGTGGCTGATGGATATTTATCTCATGCGTGCGGACGGCTCGGAAGTGAAACGCCTCACGGATGTGCGCGGCTACGATGGCGGACCGTTTTTCAGTCCCGATGGTAAGCGCCTCTGCTGGCGGCGGTTCAATGAGGAGGAAACGACGGCGGAAATCTGGACGATGAATGTGGACGGCACCGATCAACACGCGGTGACAAAGCTCGGTGCCATGTCGTGGGCGCCTTACTTCCATCCGTCAGGGCAATATCTTATCTTTACGACGAACAAACACGGCTTCGAAAACTTCGAACTCTATCTCGTGGATGCCGCCGGGAAACACGAACCGGTGCGCGTGACGGAGACCGAGGGATTCGACGGCCTGCCGGTGTTTCATCCTGACGGAAAGCAACTCGCGTGGACTACCAACCGCACGCCGGACAAGACGTCACAGATTTTCATGGCCGCGTGGGACCACGCCGGCGCCCTCTCAGAGCTGAGCCTGAGCGAAGAGTCATCCTCTCCTGCCCTGCCCGTGCCGGCGGCGGCGGAATTCGCGAGCGACATCACCGGGGCGGACATCAGGAAGCACATCGCGTATCTCGCATCCGATGCGCTGGAAGGCCGCGGCACGGGCACGAAAGGCGAGGCGCTGGCGACGGAGTATGCCGCGCAGTTGTTCGCCTCCTTCGGTCTGGAACCGGCAGGCACGGACGGAAAGTGGCTCCACGCCTTCGAGTTCACTGCGGGTGTGGCGCTGGGAGATGCGAATCGCGTTACCTTCAAAGGCGTCGAGCCCGGACCGCTGACCGTGGCGAAACAATGGACGCCCCTTACCTTTTCCAGCACCGGCGAAATCAAGGAGGCCGGCATCGTCTTCGCCGGCTATGGCATCGAAGCGCCCGCGGGCCGCGACGACAAAGGCAAGGCGACGGAGGCTTACTCGTCCTACTTCCACCTCGATGTGAAGGACAAGTGGGTGATGATGTTCCGCTACACGCCCGAGGGCCAGAGCCAGGAGGAGCGCGTTCGGATGGCGCAATACAGCAGCCTGCGATTCAAAGCCCTGACCGCTCGCGAAAAAGGCGCTCGCGGCATCATCGTCGTCAGCGGCCCAACGTCGAAGACCAATCAGCAACTCGTGCCCATGTCCTACGACGCCAGCATGGCCGGTTCGGGCATCGCGGCCGTTTCCATTGATGACGAACTCGCCGGCGTGCTTTTGAAAACGGCAGGAAAGGATCTCAAGGTACTCCAGGAAAAGCTCGACACCGGCACGGTGGAACAGGGCGTTGAACTGCCCGGCGTCCTGCTCTCGGCAAACCTCGATATCCGACAGGAACGCCGCACCGGCCACAACGTGCTCGGTCGCTTAAAAGCCCCCGGCAACAGCACCGAGCCGGCGCTCGTTATCGGCGCTCACATTGATCACCTCGGGAAGAACGGCGGCTCCGACTCGCGCGCGGCCGACACGCAACGTGCGGCCATTCATCACGGTGCGGATGACAATGCATCGGGCGTCGCCGGCGTGCTGGAGATCGCACAGGCGATGGCGGCGCAGGTCAAAGAGGGCAAACTC
>JANOZA010000371.1:0-9566 GCA_031429155.1 Verrucomicrobiota bacterium
CACCGCGCGGCCAGTTGCGGAGGATGAGGTCGTCAATGAGTTCCTCTGTCAGGGTGCCGGCGGAGGCGGCATCCATGATGGCGGTCTTCACCTCTGCACGACGGTGGGTGCGGAGGCCGTACATGAGGCCGGCGTAGGCGATCTCCGCGGTGTTGGGGATGAAGCTGAAGACGGCACGGCCGAGGTCGTTGCCGATGGCTTTGACGATCTGCGGGACGAGGGCGGCACCGAGAGCTTTGCGCTCGTTGTAGATGTCCGGATCGTTGCCGCGGCTGAAGTAGATGCGCTCAAAGGAGCAGGGGGAGAAAGTAGCTTCATCCGCGAAGCGCTCGGTGCGGATATCGCCGTTGCTTTTGATCACCATCACTGTGCCAGGGGAGACTTCGGTAATGTCCTCCTGTGCGGCATCGAACACGGTCATCAGCGGCACGCGCTCACTGGCGAACGCGATGACTTCGTCTGACTGATAGTAAAAGCACGGACGAATGCCCCGCGGATCGCGGAGCACGAAGGAGTCGCCATTTCCGATCTGCCCGGCGATGGTGTAGCCGCCATCCCAGTGACGGGCGCTGCGGCGGATGACCTCGGCGACATCAAGACGCTCGCTGATGAGCGGGGGGATTTCGCTGCCGGGCACGCCGGCATCGCGCATCTCGCGGTAAATTTCGGTGTGCAGTTCATCGAGCTGGAAGCCGATCTCTTCGAGGACCGTCTGGGTGTCGGTGCCGAAAATAGGATGCTGCCCGCGGTCCACCATGAGCTGGTTAAGTTCGCGGGTGTTGGTCATGTTGAAATTGCCCAGCACCATGAGGCTCTTCGTGGGCCAGTTGCTGCGGCGGAGATAGGGATGGCAGGAGCCGGTGCTGAATTCGCCGCTCGTCCCGTAGCGCAAATGACCCATGAGCAGTTCGCCGCCGAACTCAAAGTGCGCCTTCACGCTGGCGCCGTCCTTAGCCGAGATGCGATTCTTCCTCAAAAGCTGGCCGTAGGCATCCATCTGCGAGCGGAAGACGGCGCCGAGCGAGTCAGTGCGGGCCGAGCGCACGCGGTAATTGTAAGGCTGGCCCAGCGGCATGTTCAGCTTGGTGCAGCCGATGCCGACGCCGTCGTGGCCGCGGTTGTGCTGCTTTTCCATGAGGAGAAAGAGCTTATGGAAGCCCCAGAGCGGGTTTTGATATTTGTCGGCAAAGTGCTGCAATGGTTTGCGCAGCCGCACTACGGCCACGCCGCACTCGTGCTTGATGAAGTCGCTCATGGGTGGGGTAAAAGGGAACGGACGCATGGCGGCTCGGACCAGCGGCGCAAGGGATGAATCTTCGCCTTTGGCCAGGGTCGGTCCTCCGGGAGCCCGTCACCCCCATCAGATCGAGGTTGATGCCGACCATGAGGGGCTGAACGAGTTACAGAAAGCCGGAGTAATCACAGTAATTATAATAATGTTTGCCAGTTTCTAGGTTTAGGTGTTTATTTGCGCCCCTAAACAACCCATTCCCTACCGGACCCACCTTATGGCCATCGCTGGAACCATCGAACGCACCTCTCCAATCACGCTGCCCCGCGTGCTGGAGCGTATTTTCGACCATGAACAGCCTGGCTTGCTGAGATTGAAACACAAGGAATCCGGGCGGTCGGCCGAAGTGAAAATAGACCGCGGAGCCGTTCAGGAGACGGTTTTTGGGGAGTTGAACGGCGATCAGGCGATGAAGGAGATTTCGCAGACGTTTCCGTGGGAATACGAGTTCGTTTCCTCCGATACCAGCATCACCACGGGCCGGTTGCCGGCGCAGCTAACCACGCCTTCGGGCAAAAGACCGGCGCTGAAGCTCGTCGGTGCGGTGAAGCCGATGATGATTCTTTCCGGTCAGACCGGGCCCAGGGCGGAGGTTTCGCCGACTGTGGAGAAAGCTAAAACTCCTGACCCCACGCCTCCCGAGCCCCAGGTTACCAAACCAGCCGAGGCCAAACCGGCATCGCGGCTCATGCAGGCGAAGAACGGCCCCGCGCCGAGACCGGCGGCCGCCAAACCGGGTCAGGCTCCGGCGGCTGTGGTGCAGGCAACAGCCACGCCAACGACTTCCGCCCCGCAGTCGAAAGCAGCCGCCGTTCCGGCTCCGGCGTCCCCGCCCTCGCCATTGCGCCGTATGAGCAGCCTGCCAACCGCTGAGAGTCTGGCGGATTGGGTGGCGGACGGCGACGAATACGCGCTCCGCTTCGTCATCGCGGAGGACCGCAACATCGGAAATGTGGCGGAATCGGAGATGGCCTATTTTCGAGCAGACGCGGCATCGCTCATGGAACGGGCGTCTCTGATCGGGGACGTGCTTGGATTTTCACCGCCCTCGCTTGCCGCCCTCGTCGAGTCGGAACGTGCGGCCGCGTATCGCCGCCTCGCCGATGGATTTGCCGGCATCTACTCCGGGCCCGGCAGCACCGTGGACTCCATGCTTTCCATCCCCTGACCCCACCCCATCCATGACCGCAGAGCTTCAAGCCATCAGCAACACCCCCGGCATCACCGGACTCTGCCTGCACCGCGGCGCCGAGATTCTCCATCACAATCTGCCGGCCACCTACGGCGATGCTGCCGCCACCGACCTGTGCCATGTCGTATCCGGGATCTTTTCGGCCTATGCCAATGCGGAGCGCCCCGTCACCCAAGGCTATTTTCAGTATCCCGAGAGCGGCATCCTCGTCGTCAAATCCGCTCGCGGAAAGAACGCTGCGGCGAAAGAGTGCTTCCTCACCTTTCTGGTCAGCGATCAAAACGCGATCCAAACCGTGCTCGCGCCCGCGAGAGCCTTTCTCGCGCGGCAGGTAAGGGCTTGAACCGGAGCGACCCAGCGGAATCGGCGCAGGGCAAAATGGCTCGCGTTCGGGGTAGAGGAAAAGGCCGTGAATAACTTCTTTCGAGACTTCCCGGATGAGCGCTTGAGGCGGTTTTGCGATTCAATCGGGCGATTCCGACACCTGCCACCTCTGACGGGCCCGGCGAATTAGCGTGGACAACGTCCGCTGCTCTCCCGGCACTCAACAGGCTGATATTGCCTGAAAAATCGTGACTGGATGGATGCCGTTTCGAAGCAAATCATTGATTACCAATAGATTGAATCTGAGGAAGATGCCCCGCCGCACGGACGGCGTGAGAGGCGAATGCAGTGCCAACCTTCACCAGACCAAGGATTAAAGTCGCTGGAAAATCCTGCGGCGGCAGCCCGAAGCCCCTGATCCTCACATAATGCGAACAACTTGGGAAGAACCGGTGAGTTCGTCACGGTGCCCCGTGCCAGGCACTACCCGCATTTATGGACTTCTGCACCGGGAGGGCGCGGCGCAGAAAGGCAACGTCGCCGTGACGGCGTGCGAGATTGACGGCGGCAGCGATGGACGCAGTGGCCTCGGCCTTTCTGCCCTGCTCGGCCTGAGCAGCGGCCAGCGTCAGGAGGAACTCCGGATTCTCTCTGACGCCGGGCGCCTGGAGGAAAAACTCGGCGGTCCGCAGTGCCTCCGCCCCGTTCCGCAGCGCGGGATCAGATGCCGTGGCGAGATGCCATGCGAGCGCATTAAGCCCGGGGATAAAGCGTGGGTTCTTCGCCACGGCCTGGCGCAATGCGGCGATGGCCTCCGCGGTGTGTCCTGCCTTCGCGGCATGTTCAGCGAGAACCGCCAGCGCGTCCGGGCCTGCGGCAGTGGCGGCAAGGGCGCGGACGCTTTCACTGAGTTCGTCATCGCGGTGCAGCGCGGACAGCGCGCGGAGTTTTCCAATGCGCGCGGGGATGAGGCTCGCGTTGGATTCGAGCGCGGCGGAAAAGTGGGTGAGCGCCTGCCCGGCATCTCCCGCCTCCAATTCCAAATCCCCCAGCCGGAACTGCACCTCGCCACGCTGTGCAGAAAGTTTCGTATCGCCCGGGCGCGGGGGATTTTCTTTGAGGAAAACATCCAGCACCGTGCGCGCCTCTTTGATTTGCCCGCTCTCCCGCCACGATGCCGCCACCGCGACTGGATGGGAAACAAACGCCGTCCGCCCGGCCCATGCGCCCTGAAATGGCACCGCTGCCGCGCGTGCCATTTCCTCGCCGGTGTCCAGAAGCGGCACGTCCGCTTTGATCACCTCTGCCTTTACCGGCCCTTTATAAATCACCGTGAGCCAGCCTCCCTTCGCGATCAGAAAGCTCGCCGGCACGGGCATACGCAGATGGCGATAGGCAGCCTCGCGAAGCAGCCGGTCCAGAGTCGCCACCAGTTCCTGACTCGCCCAGCCGGACAATCCCTTGTGACCGTGCTGCTTCAGAAAAGCCGCGGCCTTGTCTGCTGTTGTTTCCGATTTCTCATCCAGACGGTCCACATTCAGCGCCAGCACGGAGGTACTCGCGAGGCCTGCAAGATCCTTCAATTCAGCAGCACACGGCACGCACCACGTCGCCCACAGATTGATGAGCAGCGGCCCTTTCTCCGTGAGCGATTCTACCGTCTGCACTCCTCCGCTGAAGTCTGTGTACGTCATCGGAGGCAGCTTCAGCGGCTGCGAAAGACGCAAGCGCAGCGTCTCCGTGGATTCCGGCAGAACAGGCGTGCTGTCTTTAAGACTGACCGCCGCCGCCGGTAATTTCTGCGCGCCGCCGCCCTGGCTCAAATGCCAGGTGCCATCCGCCGCAATGCCGTTGAACGTCTCCACTCCCCCGCCCGGCCAGCGCACCGTCACTTTCTCCACAGCAGCATCCTTCCCGAGCCCGAAGTGAAGCGTCTTCCCCTCCTGACTGAGGAATCCGTCGCCAGCATGCAGCGTGCGCGACAACCGCGAGCCGCCGCGCCACACTTCCACGCGCGCGCCGATGGCATCACGCGGTGAGTTCTTCGCCGGATCGCCGGTGAGGCGAATCGCCAGCCAGTGGCCGCCGGCGCAGTCATTGCGGAGAAAACGAACACGTGGCGCGCTGCGGTTAGTGAGGAGAATGTCGAGATCGCCGTCGCCGTCCCAGTCGGTCATCGCCGAGCCCCGCGCATCATCCGGCAGATCAAGCGCCGCGGCGGCTGAGGCGTCTGCGAAGCGCAGGCTGCCGGTGTTGAGGAAAAAGCAGTTCCGCTCCCGCCCACTGAACGACTGGCCGTCGCGAATCTTCATCGCCAGTTGATTGAATGCCTCAAGATAAGCTGCCTGCGAGTCCGTGCCTGCGCTGGTGGGTGATTGCGACACGACCTGCCGCCAATAGAAACTTCACAAGTCGTGCGGATCCTCCTGGGTGATGTAGCCATTGGCCACATAGAGATCCAGGAGGCCGTCGTTGTTGAGATCACCGAATCGCGAACTCCATGCCCAGCGTCCCAGCGTTACCCCTGCGGCCTCACTGATATCAGCAAACGTGCCGCCACCGGCATTCCGGAAAAGCGAGTTCCCCCTCGCATGACGCTGAAACAACTGACGCTCGCCAGCGCTCGCCGTGCTTTGGAACTTCTCCTGAAAAGCGATGCGGTTGCCCGCGGACGAAAACATATTGCCCACGTAGAGATCCATGCGTCCGTCGTTGTCCGCATCGCCCCAGGCCGACGACATGCCCGCCGCTGTGTCCGGCACGCCCGCCGGCACCGATACCTCCGTGAACATCACCGTGCCCTCCGGCGTCCGGTCATTGCGCCAGAGACGATTGCTGCCAAAGTCGTTCGCCACATACAGATCCATGTCGCCGTCATCATCGTAGTCCTCCCACGAAGGCGCATAGCTGAACTTGCTCTCTACGATTCCACACGCCTTCGCCGCGTCCGTGAACCGCCAGCCGCCATCATTCCGCAGCAGCACATCCTGCGCGCCATTCTCCGCGTCGTAATAGGGAACGGGGCGCGCCAGCGTGTAGTTCTTCGCGACCGTCCGGCGCTGATAATAGCAGGCCGCGAAAATATCCATGTCGCCGTCCTGATCGTAGTCCGCGGCGGACAATCCGTAGGGCGGACCGGTGGGCGTGAGCTTCGCAGCCTTCACGGTGAACTTCCCGGCGCCGTCATTTTCCTGAATGAGCACGCCGTCTCTCATGCCGGAGACGAGATCCTGATCGCCGTCATTGTCGAGGTCCACGAGCAGTGCCGCGTGACCATCGTCCAGCCACCCGGTGCCGCTTTCAGTGGTGACGTCCTTGAGTGAGCCGTCAGCCTGCCGGAGGAACATGCGGTTCGGCAGTCCACCCTGCTGGGTCAAATACACATCATCGAGCCCGTCGCCATTGATGTCGCCAAGCGTCACCCCGTTCTGCCCATTCACATCCATGCCGAGGCTCGACTCGATCCGCGCCGTCCAGTGGTCCGTGCCGAGCGCCAGATGCTCCTTCCACGAAACATTTCCGGCGAACAGCGCCTCCGTGCAGTCGGAGAACGCGCGCGCCGCAGTGACTTCCTCCCACGCGCCAAATTCCACACGCGTCAGCAGCGGAGGGTCCGTCTGCGACCACACCATCCGGCAGGTCGTATTCAACTGACGCCGTCCATTATTCCACAGTTCATCCACCTGCAGTTTCACATCCGTCTCCCAGCCGCCCGCGATCGCGCGAATGCCCGTCACTTTCGCCGCCGCATGTGCCTCCCGCCCGCGGCGCAGGCTGCCCATCGTGCCCGCTGCCGCCTCCAGTCCCCGAAACAGAGTTCCCGGTCTGTCCGCCGCGCTGGATAGCACCTCAAAAACTCCATCACTGTAGCGCGCCTCCGCTTCCTGCCCGGGCCGTGTCCTCCCTTCGCAGTTCTGGTCGAGGAAGGCTGCCGCCTTGTCCAGCGTACGCTCATCTGAAGTCAGCCACGCCTTCAACACCGTGAGCTGCGCGCCGATGCGCTCGCTGGCCGCCTCGGTTTCCCATCCGTCTTTTGTCGGATCATCCGGCACCGTTGCCGTTGCCGACGCCGACTCTACTGCCGCTGCAGCAGCCGGCGCTGCCGGAGCTTCCTCCGCACGACGACACCCCGCGCCCGCCGCCGCCAAAGCGAGCGCCGCGAGCCCGGCAACCATCCACTGTCTATCGGTCAACATCGCTCCCGATTATCAGTCCACGTCCCCACCGTCAAACCAGAAGGCAGGCCCCTGTTTGTCCCCTTCGATGTTAAAAGTTGAATGTTCGATGTTCTCCCATCTGTATTCGTTCCTCACATCCACACCATGCAGCCCATCGTCCAAATCTCCCTCGACCTCACCAACATTGACGAAGCCCTCGCCACTGCCGCCATCGCCCTGCGCGCTGGCGTGGACTGGCTGGAAGCCGGCACGCCGCTCATCCTCGCCGAGGGACTCCACGGCGTCCGCGCGCTGAGGCAAAACTTTCCCGGCATCCCCATCGTTGCCGATCTCAAGACCATGGACGGCGGCTATCTGGAGGCCGAAATGATGGCCAAAGCCGGCGCCACGCACGTCGTCGTCATGGCCCGCGCGCATGAAGAGACCATCAAGTGCGTCGTCCAGGCCGGCCGCGATTTCGGCTGCAAAGTCATGGGCGATAACATGGCCTGCGACGACATGGTGGCCGCCGCACGCTGGCTGGAGGAACTCGGCTGCGACTACGTCGTCCACCACATCGGCTACGACGAACGCCGCGGCATCGCCGCCCGCGGCGAACGGATGCCCAGCCCGCTCGACCAACTCCGCGACGTGGTCAACGCCGTCACCATTCCCGTCCAGGCCGTCGGCGGCCTCAGTCTCGAACAAGCCGTCCGCTGCCCCGAATACGGCGCCCCCCTCGTCGTCATCGGCGCACCGCTCACCATTGACTCCGACTCCTTCCGCACGGCCGGCGGCGACATCGAATCCACCCTCCGCGAAATCTGCCGCCGCGTGAAAGGCCAGGCGGTGCAGTGAGAGGATGGATTCCCGCCGCCCGTACATTGCCGGTGCTAATAATTGCCGTCCCTTGATACCTTCCGAATTCTCACCGAGAAAAAAGTACCACCTCCCGTGGTGGGCGACTTCTTCAATTCGAAGCGATCAATCGCCGCAAACAGATCACTCAACTTGGTGAATCCATAGTTGCGACAGTCAAATGAACCCTGATTGGAAATGTGCGCACCGACACTGCCGAGAGCAGACCATCCGTCGTCGCCAGTCCGGGCTTCTACAGCGCCTCTCAGCATGGCCAGCAGCTTGCTATCCAGTTTCAACAGGTCTGTGCCCTGCTTCGCGTCGGCGGCGAGTGTGGGTTTGGAGGATTCGCTTTCGTCGAGATACAAGAATCGCGTGCAACTGGCGACAAACGGTGCGGGAGCGCTTTTGCCGCCAAATCCGATTACCTGTTTACCGTCGGCTCGGAGGCGCAGTACCAGCGGCGTGAAATCGCAGTCGGAGGAGACAAGACAATAGGCCCCGACACTTTTCGTGTAGAGCATATCCATCGCATCGATGAGCAGCGCCATGTCCGAAGCGTTCTTGCCCTTCACGAGATCGAAATGCTGAATTGGCTGGATCGCGTATTCATGCAGCACCTTCTCCCAGCCGGACAATCCGGACTTCTTCCAGTTGCCATAGGCACGCCGGATGTTGACCACGCCGTAGGAAGCCAGTTCGGCGATGATGAAACTGATCCTGCCCGCCGGCGCGTTGTCGGCATCAATGAGCAGGGCGATGCTTTCTGAGGATGAGGTGGGGATCATTGGGTGGCAGATTTTGCGTCGATTTTAGGGTTTGAGTCAGTCATTCGTTCATCCGTTCTTCGATGAACCACGCCTCGACCTTCAGACGTGCCCACGGTGTCTTACGCAGGAAAGTGAGGCTCGACTTCACGGACGGGTCTATCAGGAAACAACGGACCGGTATCCGGTATCCCATTTCCTCCCAGCCATGCCGTTCGACGAGTTGAAGGAGGATCTTCTCCAGCGTAATGCCGTGCAGAGGATCGCGGGGGTGCGAAGCAGGTGGTGTCATGTCAGGGTTCTCCATTGAGCGGTCAGCTACTCACTTCTTCTCAGCGGCGAAACCATAGATCACTCCGTCGTCCGCGCCGATGACCAGTTTTCCACCGGCAATGCAAGGACTGCTCTGCACCGCCTGAGCGATTTCGTAGCTCCAAACCTGCGAGCCATCCTTCGCGCTCACGGCATAAACACTCCCGTCATCGCTGCCGAAGACGACATGATCGCCGCTCACGACCGGCGAGCTGTCTATCCGGCCCTTCGTGCGGAACGACCACTTCTCCGAGCCGTCGGCAGCGCTTAGACAATGCATCCGCTTCCCCCGGTCCCCGGCATAGACAAAGCCATCCTTCGTCACCGCGGGCGACGCGAAGTACTCGAACTCCCGCTCGTTAAACACCCACTTCGGTTTGAACGCCTTCGCGTCCAGCCCCACGACCTCGTAGCCGTAGTGTGCCAGCACGGCCAAGCCGTTGTATGAGGCCACCGTGTTCGCGATCGGATTCTTGATCTCCACCTTCCCCACCTCCTTCCCGTCTGCGGCACTGATGAAATAAACGAACCCGTCGCAGCCGCCGAATGCCGTCATGCCCTCCACCACCGACGCGCTGCCGTTCACGTAGTTCCCCGTCTCCACATTCCACACCTTCGTTCCGTCCTTCAAATTGAGCGCGTAAAGATTCGCGTCATAGCTTCCT
>JANOZA010000372.1:0-5044 GCA_031429155.1 Verrucomicrobiota bacterium
GAGTTCCCAGGTGAACGACGGATTCTTTGGCACCGCGACATACGGCGGCACCATGCCGGTGAATCCCGTCTCATGCGCCACGATGGCTCCTATCGCCGGGTGATCGCCGAACGCGCTGCCGATCCGTCCTGACAGCACCCAGTTCGACGCTGTCTCATGGTGATCATTCTCATGCGTGCCACTGCGGACCAGGGTCACCTTGTTCATGATCTGCGCCGTCTTCGGCAGCAATTCGCAAATATTCAGCCCCGGCACGCTCGTGGGGATGCTCTTATATTTCCCCCGGATCTGCTCCACAGCGTCCGGCTTCATATCAAAGGAATCATGGTGCGAAATCCCGCCGCCGAGATAGACGAGGATCACCGACTTCGCGCGCGACGACCTGCCCGGCGCATCCGCCGCGAGCAAGCGCGGCAGCGAAAGCCCCATCGGCGCCAGCGCGCCGATGCGCAGAAAGTCCCGGCGCGACGTGCCATTGCACAGCCGGTGGCGGGTGGAGGAGAGCGAAAGGTCGAGCATGGCCGCTCCTATACGCGGCTGATCCGATAATTCTTCACCGTCTCTGCGTGATCACGCCCACATCCGGAGCGTGCCCTTGATGGGAGGGCGGCCGGGGCTACGGAGGCGGACTCCATTGCCCGCCGTTATCCGCTTCCCCCAAGCTTCTGCTCTTATGACTGACTGCCCCGTATATATCGCCGGAGAATGGCGTACTCTCACCGCCGCCTCCACGCCGGTCTTCAACCCGTCCACCGGTGAAGTCATCGCAGAGTGCCCTGCCGGCGATGCGGCACTTGTGGATGAAGCGGTGCAGGCGGCGGCGGCGGCGTTTCCTGCGTGGCGCGATACTCCGCCGGTGGAGCGGGCGCGGGTGTTTTTCCGCTACCGGCAGTTGCTGGAAGAGAACTTTGAAAAGATTTGCCGAACGATTTCCCGTGAGCACGGCAAGACGCACGTGGAGGCCCGCGGCAGTTTGTTTCGAGGGCTGGAGAATGTGGAGTATGCCTGCGGGATTCCGTCGCTGCTGATGGGGGACACCCTGGAGAACATCGCGCGCGGAGTGGATTGTGAGACGATGCTCCAGCCGCTGGGTGTGTGCGTGGGAATCACGCCGTTCAATTTCCCGGCCATGGTGCCGCTGTGGATGTTCCCCGTGGCGCTGGCTTGCGGGAATACATTCGTGCTGAAACCGAGCGAAAAGGTGCCGCTGTCGGCGGTGATGCTCGTGGAACTGCTGGCGCAGGCCGGCCTGCCAAAAGGCGTGCTCAACCTCGTCCACGGCGGACGCGATACGGTGGATGCGCTGCTCACGCATCCGGTCGTGAAGGCGGTGTCGTTCGTCGGCTCCACGCCCATCGCGCGTCACATTTACGAAACCGGCACGAAGCACGGCAAGCGCGTGCAGGCGAACGGCGGCGCGAAAAATTACATCGTCGTGATGCCCGATGCCGACATGGCGAAAACGGTAGAGGCACTCTCCACCGCTGCGTTCGGCTGCGCCGGCGAACGCTGCATGGCGGGCTCCACAGCGATCACCGTCGGCGCGGCGGCAGAGCGGTTGCTGCCGTCTCTGATGAATGCCGCGCGGGCGATCACCGTAGGCCGCACGGATTTGTCGGACTCGCAGCCTGACATGGGGCCGCTGATCACCGCGCAGCATCGCGAGCGCGTGCTCCAACTCGTCGCCAGCGGTGAGAGCGAGGGCGCAAAGATCCTCTGCGATGGCCGCAGCGCCCGCGTCAGCGACGCGCCGCACGGATACTATGTGGGCGCGACCATCATAGACCAGGTGCAGCATGGTATGACCATCGCCCGCGAGGAAGTTTTCGGTCCGGTGCTCAACGTCATGCGCATGGACGACCTCGATAACGCCATCGCCTGCGCCAACGCGTCGGCCTACGGCAACGGCGCAGCCATCTTCACTAACTCCGGCAAAGCCGCGCGCGAATTCAAGCACCGCGTCAAAGCGGGCATGATCGGCATCAACGTCGGCGTGCCCGCCACGATGGCGATGTTCCCGTTCACCGGCTGGGATGAGTCATTCTTCGGCGACCTTCACATCCAGGGCCGCGAGGGCGTGCAGTTTTACACGCAGCAGAAAGTGGTGAGCACCCGCTGGTTCGGCGAAGGCGTGGGCGATGTGTGGAAGCAGTAGCTCAGCCAAGGAACATTTCCCAGTCGCGAATGGCGTGCGTGTTCCGAATAAACGCCGTGGCCGGCATCTCGCGCGGCGGCTGCGGGGCGCGCACAAGTTTCAGGCCGGCTTCGTCGGGCGTACGGTTTCCTTTGCGGTGATTGACCCGCTTGTCGGCGAGTACGCAATTGTCCCAGGACGAACGGCCTCCGCGGCTGCGCGGCATCACGTGGTCAATGTTTCCCTCGCCAGGCTGAAGCCGGCGTCCGGTGTACTGACAGGTGCCGCCATCGCGCTCCCAAAGTCCGCGCAGCGAGAAGCTCAGGCGGCGGCGCGGCATTCTCGCATAGCGCGCGAGCACGATGACCGTTGGCGCACGCACCGCTCCTCGCACTGTGCGCACCGGCTTGTCCTGCTCGCGCACTGGCAGCGTCAGCCAGTCCTTCCACGGCACGGGGTTCATGCCATCCTCGCCGATGTCGAGTCCGCTCGCAGCGCCTGTGGCCATCATGCTGAATGCCTCCGCAGGCGTCTTCACGTCAATGGCCTGCCAGTGCCGGTTGAGCACGAGTACGGTGGGTTTGTTCAGAGTGTCAGTCATGGGATGCTTGCTGGTTTGGAGGAAAAGCCTGGCCGTCCTGGCCCCGGTGTTCGTTCTCTTGTCCACACATCCCCTGTCTAATCGCGACGCCATCCTCTCTGCCCGGGCCATCACTGGCCGGCGCAGCTTCCGCGACTTCTATCCTGACTGGATTCACGGCCCGCACAGTGCCTGGCCGCCCCGTGATGCGCAAAGGCTTTTGCGCCAAATTTTCGCCTCATGCAGGAAGACAACCCCGGCCCGCAGCGTAGCCACGAGCCGGGGCGTCCCCTTTCCTTTGCATACGACCGCCCTCCGGCCCTGCGAAGGCCATCTCTTTCCGCGTCCAGGGCGGCGGGCAGTCAGATTGGTTGCGCCCGCGCTGCTTCAGGACTTCGGAGTTCCTCAGAATGCGGTGCCAGCCGCGCAGCGTGATCGCGCCGTGCCAGGCACAACGTACCGCGCCTCGGCCGAATGCGGCCACATCGCGCTGCACGATGCGCCAGTCCTCGCGCACCGCCGCAGGACGCTGCCGAAGCAGCGTCCGATACTGCGGCACGGTGAGCACACGGCGCTGCGTCGCGCTGGCATAGACCGCCTCGCCGCCCGTGCGGTAAAGCTCCTCCACCACCGGCGCTTCATGGCGAAACGCCGCATGGCGCCGGATGCGCGAAGCCTCCACCACCAGCCCCGGCGACGGCACAAAAAGCCACTCGCCATGGCGGAGGTAGTTTTCATTCTGCGGAACCACCGGCACCCGCACGAGGTGAGTTTCGATGGTGTTCATGTTGTTTGTTTGGGTTGAGGTGAAATCGGGATCAGGGCCGCGCGGCGGCATGAAAAACAGGACGGCGCGACCGCCGCAAAGAGGCTTGCTCCTTAAGTCGGGCAGGTTGCGCAGTGGAATAGCAGTTGCCCTTTCCTCGCGTCAGATGGCATCATCGCAGAATGACATCCCGCATCCGACGCATTCCATGGAACCGCATCTGGCTTTGGTGCGGTGCGATTAGCGCATCTGGAGTTTTGCTTCTTTGCTTTCTGATGTTCTGGCCAGGTCTGCTCTTTCGCGCTGAACTCTGTTCCAACTGCCGCGTTGAGCGATATGATACTCATGGGAGATCCGGGTTCTCCATGAAGTTGGCCAACATCACTCTGCACAATGGGACTGGAGACTCTGATCCGTTTTGCGGCATGTACCCTTCCGGCTGGTCTTGGTCGCGTACCGGAGTTACCTATTCCGCACCATACCGCGCCTTCCGATTTGCGTGGCTGTCGGAGTATTGAGGGCGTGCGGCCATTCTGCTGCCTACTTCACCAACTCCAGCAGCCCCAGCCGCCACTGGATTTTGCCGTAGGGCTTGCCGGCCATCTCCGCGTCGGTGACGCCCTGGTAGAGCAGTTTCAAATTCGCGGGATCAATCTCCAGCTTTTCATCGGTGCCGGAGCGCAGGAGTTCGCCGTGGCTGATGGATTGCGCCCACGGCTTCGAGCCATTGGGAAAGGTGACGTTGTTCCGCGAGGCGAAGGACTTCTCCAGCGTCGTGGCCAGCGGTTTCCACTCGGCATCGAGACGCGGGGCGGTCCAGGCTTTGAAATAACGACCGCCGCCGCCCTGGGCTTCGATGATGGTGAGAAATTCCTCACGGCCTTTGATTTTGTAGGTGGCGCTGGCTTCAAAGAGGTCGCTTTCAAGCACGAGCTTTGGTTCGGTGAAGCCTTTGGGGAATTCCGCCAGCGGCGCATCGCTGCGCCAGAGCTTGTTGTTGTTGGAGGTGAAAAACAGCCGCGCGTGCGTGGCATCGCAGATGAGCCAGAAGTCTATGGCGTGCGGGCAAGCCGGCCATGACTTGTCCCAGAGCACGACGGGCTTCGACCACGCGGCGGGATCGTCGAGCTTGTCGGACATCACCAGCGTCGGCTGGAGGGAAGGCGTGCGCTCTTTGTCCGCGGTCTGGTAGAGCAGGCACCACTTCTTGAGCGGAGTGTAGTAGAAAACCTGCGGGGCGCAGAAGTAGCCGTCGTGCAGTTTCAGGATGTGCCGCGGCGCTTGGTCCGCGTCCTTCCAGTCGGTGAAGTTGAGATACTCGATCTGATGCGTGCGCTTCTCGCTGCGAATGGTGCAAAACAAATGCCAGCGCCCGTCATGGAAAACGACCGTGGGGTCTTTGATGGAAACGCACGGATCCTCAGGGCGCTGTGCAGCCGCGACGAGCGGCGGCGAGGACTTCCATTTGAAGTCGCCGCTCAGGAGCGGGTGGCCCGCCAGTGCAGTGATGAGCGAGACAGCGAGAAATAGCAGCAGGCGCGTGATCATGCCGCGATGATGCCGG
>JANOZA010000373.1:0-21062 GCA_031429155.1 Verrucomicrobiota bacterium
GGATTCGCCGGAGACGTTCCTGAAGACGGTGGAGAAGGCGGAGGCGCTGTGGGCGACGATCAATGCGGCGCTGGGGCCATTGCCCCTAACGCTGGGCGCGGGCACCACGCCGGACCCGTATTACCTGGTGGCGCAATTCACCGCGGACTTGGCGGCGCTGCGGACGGTGGCTCAGGATATTCACAAAAGTGAACAGAAACTAACGACTTTGATCGAGGTGCGCAATGACCTGCAACAAGTGATAGCGCCGTTGCTGCGGGACTATCGTCAGGCGGTGGCGGGGAGGTTTCCCGAGGGCCATGCGCTGGTGGAGAGTCTGCCGCGCTACAGCCCGGAGCCGGGGAATAAACCGGCGAAGGCGCTGCTGAACTCGGCGATGTGGAATGAGGCGGCGGCGGTGGCGGATGTGGCCTTCACGCCGAGCACTTCCACGGATGTGGTGCGCCATGAGCTGCGCATCTGCGCGGGGCCTGTCTATGATGAGGACCTGGAGACGATAGACGCGGTGCTGGCGGTGGGGCAGCCGCCGGAATTCCACACCAGCAGTCTGCTGGCGACGCCAGGGGCGATCATTTCCATGAAGGTCTATGCCGTGACGGCGGACGGGCGGGAGAGTGAATCGCTGGCACTGAGCGTGCAGCGGCCGGCGGGCTAGGGTTTCGGCTCTGCCTGATCCGTGGCGGGGGTGATGGCCATGCGTCTGAGGCCGTCTTCGAGGGTGCCGGCGGGTTTCCAGCCGGTGGCGAGGAGTTTTTCGATGCTGGCGCGGGAGTGGCGGATGTCGCCGGGGCGTTCGGGGAGATATTCTAGCTGTGAGGGGGAGCCGGTGACGGTGAGGATGTGGCGGGCGAGGTCGCTGATGGTGAGGGTGGTGCCGCAGCCGGTATTGAAGACGCCGGTGATTTCTCTGGTGAGGGTGACGTGGAGGATGGCGGAGACGATGTCGTGGACGCTGATGAAGTCGCGGGTCTGGGTGCCGTCGCCGAAGATGGTGAGGGGCTCGCCGCGCTGTGCTTTTTCCATGAAGATGGGGACGGCGGCGGCATAGGGGCCGCGGGGGTCCTGGCGGGGGCCGAAGACGTTGAAGAAACGGAGGCAGACGGTGGGGACGCGGGACTCGTCGTGATAGAAGCGGCAGAGGTGTTCGCCGTGGAGCTTGGTGTAGGCGTAGGGGCTGCGGGGCTCGGGCAGCATGGTCTCGACTTTGGGGACGGTGGGGTTGTCGCCGTAGATGGCGGCGCTGCTGGCGAAGAAGACTTTCTGGACGCCGGCGGCGGCGGCTTCCTCGAGGACGTGGAGGGTGCCAAGGGCGTTGATGCGTTCGCATTCGAGCGGTGCGCTGACGCTTTCGGGGACGCTGACCATGGCGGCGAGGTGGAAGACGAAGTCCACGCCTTGCATGGCGGCGCGCAGGGCGGGGATGTCGGTGATGTCGCCTTCGATGATGTCAGCGCTGAGGCCGTGGAGGTTGCGGCGGTGGCCGGTGCGGAAGTTGTCGAGGACGCGGACGGTGGCGCGCTGGTGGAGTTGTTCGACGAGGTGGCTGCCGATGAATCCGGAGCCGCCGGTGATGAGGATGTTCATGGAAATGCAGAATGGGGAGGAGGAGTCCTAACGGGGGAGGCCGGTGTAGTCGTAGCAGGCGATGACGCGGATGCGGCGGAGGACTTCGTCGTTCTCCAATATGTCGAAGAGGGCGACGGGGCGGAAGGAGCGGAAGGAGCGGAGGATATTGCGCGGCGGGTCGTCGCCGGAGTTGTCGTCGGTGATGTAGAGTGCGGCGCAGCCTGCGAAGCTGTTGCGGCCTTCGCGGACGGTGTCGTAGCGGGGCCAGGTGTGATAGGCGTTCTCGATGAGGCCATTCTCGACGACGTGGACGATGGGGTGATGGACGGTGGGCCAGCGAACGGGGAGCTGGCGGGGGAGGTAGAAGTTGAGGATGGAGGCGAGGCGTTCGTCGCGGGCGATGAGGAAGAGCTTGCGGCCGCCTTTGCCGTCCTCGGGGGACTGCGCGGCGGACTCGTTGACGATGTGGAGGATCTCGCCGGTGGTGTTTTGCCAGCCGCGCCATTCTCTGGAGGGGTCGCCGGAGTGGGGGAAGTGGACGCCGGCCATGCGGAGGAGGTTAGTGTCGAGGGCGGGGGGCGTGAAGACGAGGGCGGGGAGGACGGTGAGCCATTGGAATCGCTGCTTCCAGTCGAGGTTTTGCGTGATGATTTCCTCCCATGCCCACGGGAGGAGTCCGCACAGTGCGGGCAGGGCGGGGGTGATCCACCACGCCGAGGAGCCTCCCCAGACGGCCGCGGCGAGGGCTCCGATGAGCGGAGTGATAGCAAAGGCGGTGAGGAAGCGGGCGGCGTCGGACTGCGTCCACCGCCGGAGTCCCATCACGAGGGCCCAGACCATGGCGATGAAGATGAACGGCGTGACGAAGAGCGCCCATTTTCCCACCAGCAGCAGCGGCCCGGCCAGAGTGGTGCCGCCTGCGGGGCGCAGGTGTTCGAGGAAGTAATACCATCCGGCGAGGGCGTGGGATTTGTTCCACTCCCACACGGGCCAGAAGAAGAGGGCGACATCGGCAAGCATCAGCCACGGGCCGGGCCGCAGGAGTTGGCGCCGCCAGCGTCGCGAGGCCGCGAGCAGCACGAAGGTGCTAACCGGTCCCCACAGCGCGCCATACCAGCAGAGGAAGCCGGCACCGAAAAACAGCCCGGCGACCGGCCAGTGCCAGTCGAGAGCCGAGGCTCGCCGCAGCGCGCGCCAGACGGCTGCCATGCCGCAAAGGGTGAGCGCCATGCCGGGCATTTCGGGTTGGAGGAAGATGGCGGCGAAATTCCATGCCGGCGTGACATTTAATAACGCGACGCTCCATGCGGCGGCCTTGTCGCCCGCCAAACTGCGCACGAGCCGGTAGAGTACCGCACTGGCCGCCACGGCGAGGAGCGGCGCGAAGAATCGCACCCCAAAACCAGTCATGCCCGCCGCTGCGGTGCTCATCCACGCGAACCACGCGGTCCCAAAGCCGCCATTCAGCCCCGCCAGCGAGGGATGCCGGCCCCACTCGACAAGCAGCGCCTCCTCCGGGGACATCTCCAGCGTCGCCCCCAGCACCCAGCGCAACGCCGTGAGCAGCGCCATGCCTCCGATGAGCATGCGCTGGGTGAAATTCAGATCCCGCCACGGCATGGCGGATGTTTGTGGCAATGCCCTGGCGCGAAAGTGGAAATGTCGGGCGGTGACGCTGAGGCCACGGCTCGGCCATCGCATCGCCGCGCACCTCTGCGGCGGGTAGCGAGTGCGGGACTTCGCGGAGCGGCGGCGCGAAGTTTTTCCGCCAGGGATGAAAAATAATCTTGCCGGGCAGACGACGAAATCCTAAAACCCCTCACGGTTCACCATTCACCACATCCACTCGCCATGAAATCCATGTACCTGTCTGCCGCGCTGCTAAGCGTGCTGTTCCTGTTCACGACACCCGCGCTGAGGGCCGCCACCTCGGTGAATGCCGGCAGCATTCTTCAGATCAGCGGCCCCGCCGATCCCAATCTCGACCTCGCCGGCGAGATCGTCCATGCGATCAATTTCAGCGCCAATGATCCGGCACTGTTCGTCAATGGCGTCACCTTCACGCCCGACCGCGACCTGGCTCCCGGTCTGACCGTCGGCCCGAATAACGTTGCGCCGTGGGGCACGACGCCGGTATTCGGCAGCGGCCTGGATGCGGATAATCTGGAAACAGTTTACCAGGACATCCGCTGGGCTCAGCCCAGTATCGGCCAGGCGCTGGAGGCGCATCTGCCGGTGACTGCCGGCGAGACCTACAAGGTGCAGTTGCTCTTCTACGGAAATGGTGCGGAAAACCGGCGCTGGGACATCGAGGTCGAAGGCAGCGTTGACGTGGATGAGGTGTCCTCGCGGGGAATCGCCACCGGGCCCGCCGTGGCCGACCTGCCGCCCTACTCGGGCACAGCAGGCATCGTGTTCTCCCGTACCATCACCGTGGCTGACAGCACGCTGGACATCAGAATGGGGAACCTCGGCGGCGTGAATGACGGCGGCGACCGCAATCCCATCTGGCAGGGCTTGACGGTGGAACACGTCGTCCCTGACACCGACACCGACGGCCTGCCGGATGCGTATGAAATCACCGCCTTCGGCAGCACCGCCGCTCAGGCCGGCACCGGCGACGCCGACAGTGACACCCTGTCCAACCAGCACGAATACCAGATCGGCTCCAATCCGAACGCCCCCGACACGGACGGCGACGGCCTCAGTGACAGCGCGGAGTATTTCACCCGCCGGACAAAAGTCCTCATCGCTGACACGGACGGCGACGGACTCAGCGACGGATCTGAGGTCAACGTTCACCTCACCAATCCGCTCGTCGCCGACACCGATGGCGACGGTCTCTCCGACGGCGCTGAGGTGAACACTCACGGGAGCAACCCGCTCGACCGCGACTCGGATGATGACGACTACGCAGACGGGTTTGAAGTCGCCCGGGGCACCTCTCCCACCAGCGCCGCCGCCTATCCGCTCTACTCCACGCAGATACACGCCTTCACCGGCGGTGACCAGGGCGAAGGGCTCGACTTTGCCGGCACCTTTATCGCCGCCGCACGTTTCGGTCTGACGACTCTCTCGGGCTCATGGCCGGTGCGGGATGCGGTGTTCATTCCTTATCACCAGGTTGCCGGCCTCACTCAAAATGCGGCCAATCAGATTGGCGGCTGGGTCGCCCCGGCCTTCGCCTCTCCCACGGCGAATGACACGAATCTCGCTCAGGTCATCACCTCCATCCGCTACTCCACTCCCACCATTGATATTGCCATTCCGGGCCTCACTGCCGGGCGCTCTTATAAGGTGCAACTCCTCTTCGCCGAGCAGTGCTGCGCGAACCGAGGCTTCGACGTGCTCTCCGAAGGCGTGCTCATCGGCGACGAGTTTTCCCCGCCCGCAGTGCAAGGCGGAGCCAGCGGCACACCCACCCGCGGGGCCGCCATCATTCACGGCTTTGTCGCCTCCGATTCCACTCTCAACATCCGCCTGACAAAGGTCGGCGTCACCACCCCCGCCCTGAGTGATGTCAACGCCATCATCAACGCCATCTCGGTGGAGGAAATCCCCGCCGGTGCCGATCTCGACGGCGACTTCCTGCCCGACTCATGGGAGATAGACAACTTCGGCAGCACCGGTGCCCAGACCGGCACCGGCGACGCCGACAACGACGGCCTGACCAATTTCCAGGAACTCACGAACGTCACCGACCCCAACGACCCCGACACCGACAACGACGGCATCAACGACGGTCCGGAAGTCAATACTCACGGCACCAATCCCCGCTCTTCCGACACCGACAGCGACGGCCTCAACGACTCTTCGGAAGTGAATATCCATCTTTCGAATCCGAATGACCCCGACACCGACGACGACACTCTCTCCGACGGTGCAGAGGTCAATACCCACGGCAGCAGCCCGCTCAGTCGTGATGGCGACAACGACGGCTTCAACGACCCCACGGAAGTCCTCAACGCGAGCAATCCCTCATCCAACAGCTCCACGCCGCCGGCCAGCCACGTCGCGCGCGTGCTCGGCGGGGACGCTGGCGAAGGACTGGATCTGACGGGCACCTTCCCCTACGCTTTCAATGTCGGCACGAATCCCGTGCCGGTCGGGTTGATCCAGGATGCGGACTTCACCCTCGACAGCGCCCCGGGCATTACCATCTCCGCGCCCAATCAGATTCTGAACTGGACGAATCCGCAACTCGGCGCGACGCCCCAGGATGACGCGCTCGAAACCGTGCTCCAGAGCATCCGCTGGGCTGACCTCGCCAACGCCGACCCCACGAAGCGTGCCGTGCGGGTGGACCTCGCGAATCTCGTAATAGGACGGCAATACAAGCTGCAGCTTTTGTTCTCCGAGCAGTGCTGTCCGAACCGCACCTTCGATGTCTCGGTGGACGGTGCGCTGGTCTATGACAACTTCAGCATCAGCACTGCCCAGGGGCCGACACCCGCCGGCCCCTCGGGCGCAGCGATCGTTTACTCCTTCACTGCGGCAGACGACACGCTCAACATCCTGCTCGACGGCGCCGGAGTGCCACCGTTCCCGGGCCTGGACCCGAACGCAACCCTCAGCGGCCTCACTCTGGAGAGCCTGGTAGTGCCCGTTGCCCTCGACATCACCAGCGTAGCCAAAGGGCCGCTCGGTTTGAAGCTGAACACCCGCGGCACGCCCGGGATCAGCTACAGCGTGGACTGGTCCAGCGATCTTGTCACCTGGGAGGAAGTGCATGACGCCCTGGTGCATGACCCCGCCGGCGACGCCACATGGACGGACACCGCCTTGTCGCGGGTCGGTCCCGCCATCTTCCGCGGCTTCTACAAGCTGCGCGATCCGGTGCTGGATCCGACCCCATAAGACAGTCGCCCAGTTCAGCCAAAGCGCGCTCGCCGATCGCGAGCCGCTGATGTGAGGCTTGCCAATCCCGCCTCCTGCGTGCTATCGGCGGGTTCCATGAAAACTCTGCTCCTCCTCCTCCTCAGCGTCCTTGGTGTTTCCGCCCAGGAAGCCAATTCTCATTTTGCCAAGGGCGCGGAGTATTTCTTCGCCGGCAAAATCAAAGAGTCGCTCGTCGAGTGGGACGCTCAGGTGAAGGAGGATCCGTCGTCGCTGGCTGCGCACTGGCAGCGGGGACTGGCGCTTTATTATGCAGAGCGTTACAAGGAAGGTCGCGCGCAGTTTGAGGAGCATCAGAAAGTGAACCCCGAGGACGTGGAGAATGCGGTCTGGCATTTCCTGTGTGTCGCGAAGGCGGAGAACGTGGAGGCCGCGCGCAAGGTTTACATTCCCATCACCCACGACACCCGGGTGCCGATGAAGGAAATCCATGCCCTCTACGCCGGGAAGGGGAGCGAGGAGGAAGTGCTCAAAGCCGCCGAGGCCGGCGAGGGCGTCACTGATTCCGCCCGCAGCCTGCGGCGCTGCTACGCGGAGCTTTATCTCGGTCTCTACGATGAGGCGCTCGGCAAAACCGCCGCGGCCAAAGCCCACATGCTCAAGGCGGCCTCGCTCGCACCGGCTTCCAGTTACATGGGCCAGGTGGCGGTGGTGCACTGCAAGGTGCGCGGATGGAAAGAGTGAGGCTGGACTTGAGTCGGCCCAGGTGCCGCGCTACAGAGATGACTTATGGAACAGGCCACCGTCCTCATTGTTGATGATGAAAAGCACACCCGCGACGGCCTCCGGCTTTCGCTGGAGGACGACTTCGATGTCTATGTAGCGTCCGACCGCGCGGAGGCGCTGGAGGTTTTGAAGAACGAGAAGGTGGACGTGATGGTGACCGATCTGCGGCTTGGTGCAGATGATGGAATGGCATTGATCGGTGAGGCGCTGGCGATGCCATACAAACCGGTCGTCATTATGATGACGGCCTACGGCGGCGTGGACGTGGCGGTGGAGGCGATGAAGCGGGGCGCTTATCATTTCGTCACCAAGCCGCTCAACATCGAGGAACTGGACCTGCTCATCAAACGTGCGCTGCGCAGCCGAACGCTGGAAGTGGAGAATGTCTCGCTGAAGCAGCAGGTGACGGAGCGCTACGGCCTGGACCGGTTGCTGGGGCACTCGGAGCCGATGAAGCGCGTCTTTGAAACGATCCAGCAGGTCGCGTCGAGCCGGGCCACGGTGCTCATCGAAGGTGAGAGCGGCACGGGCAAGGAACTGGTGGCGCACGCGCTGCACAATCTCAGCGGACGGCCCAAGGCGAAACTCATCATCGTCCACTGCGCGGCGTTGAGTCCGCAGTTGCTGGAGAGTGAACTCTTCGGCCACGAGCGCGGCGCGTTTACCGGCGCGCTGGAGCGGAGGATAGGGCGCTTTGAGATGGCGGACGGCGGCACTCTTTTCCTTGATGAGATCGGCGAGATAGACAGCGCCACCCAGGTGAAACTGCTGCGCGCTCTCGGTGAGCGGACCATCGAGCGCGTGGGCGGCAATGCGCCCATCAAGGTGGACGTGCGGGTCATCGCCGCCACGAACAAGAATCTCGGACGGATGGTCGAGGAAGGGAAATTCCGCGAGGACCTCTACTACCGGCTCAATGTCGTGAACATCACCCTGCCGCCGCTGCGCGAGCGCACCGCAGACATCCCGGCGCTGGCTGCCGCCTTTCTTAAGGAACTCGCGAAAGAGAACCGGAAGGACGTCCGCGAGATCTCGCCCGACGCGATGGACTTGCTGACCTCCTTTCCCTGGCCCGGCAACGTCCGTGAACTGCGCACCGCCATTGAGCACGGCGTCGTCATGAGCAGCGGCAGCAAGCTCATGCTCCGCCACCTGCCCGGCAGCCTGCGCGGCGCGCCGCTGATTCTTCCCGGCAGTCGCGCCGCCTCCGGTGAACCGCTGCCGCCACCGAAGAAAGCCTCGCCATTTCCCGAAAGCCTCAACCTCCAGGAGACGGAGAGCCGTTTTGTCCGCGAAGCCCTCCGCCGCTCCGGCGAAAACCGAAGCGCCGCGGCCAGACTCCTCGGCATCAGCCGCCGGACGCTGCATCGGAAGCTGCACGAGCTGGGTCTCGCCGATCCGGCGGAGAAGGAGGAGTGAGCCTATCCGCGAACGCGCACCGGTAAAAGTTGTCACTTTTGCTCCCGTTTTGGGTATTAGTAGGCAATGAGCCGATTTAGATATGGATTCCTCTGACTTCCCCTCCCTCGAAGAACTCGCCGTGTTGCTGCCGCAGTATCGGTTCGAACAACTCCTCGCCGAGGGCGGTATGGGCGCTGTCTATCGGGCGGAGCAAATCAGCCTGGCCCGACCGGTGGCGATCAAGATTCTTCCCCGCACCTTGAGTGCCGACGAAACTTACCGGGAGCAGTTCAAGACGGAGGCTCGTCTCATGGGTTCGCTGACCTGTCCGCAGATCGTGAACATTCACGACTTCGGCCAGGCTGGTGATTTGCTCTACATCGTCATGGAGTTGCTGGAGGGCACGAACCTCTACCAGCGCATGAGGCAGGAGCCACTCAAGCAGCCGGAGGTCGTGAAAGTACTCGCCCAGGCTTGCGATGCACTCACCGCGGCGCACAACAAAGGCGTCGTGCATCGCGACGTGAAGCCGGAGAATATCTTTATCGAGCCGGGATTGCGCGTGAAGCTGGGGGATTTTGGCATCGCCCGGATGCGGCGCACTGATGCTGACGGCGCGACGCAGGCGTCAGTCAGTGGTGTGCGGCTCGGCACGCCGGAGTATGCCGCGCCGGAGTTGTTCGATTTTCAAAAGCACATTGACCAGCGCGCGGACTTGTTCAGCCTCGGGGTCGTGCTGTATGAGCTTCTCACGGGTGCCCGGCCCACGGGGTCCTTCATTGCGCCGTCGCAGAGGAAGCCGGGAATAGACAAGCGGTTTGATGCCGTGGTGGTGCGCGCGATGCAGTCCGAGCCTGCCGACCGGTATGCTTCCGCGGAGGAGATGAAGAAGGATCTGCTCAAAGTTTTACAGGCAGGGCCACAGCCGGCCCGGGCGGGAGCCGTCAGTAAAACTCCAACTGGTCAAAAGGGCGCACGTCCTGAACCGCCCGCAGCGCCGAAAGGCCCCGCCAAAGTTGCCGCTAAGGAAAGTCCGGCTGCGAAGGCCAAGCCTCCGTCGAAGAAAAACCCCGCGCTGCTTTGGGGCAGCGTCATCGGCGCCGCTGCCGCTGCGGGCATTCTCGTCGCGGTGCTCAATCGGGGTGACGACCAAAAGAAGAACGGCGCTGCTGCCATTCTCGACGCCACCAGCACTCCGCCGGAGAATCCTTTCAAAGACGATGTCATCAAGCCGGGCCCGTCCGCAGTGACCACCCCGCCACCCCCGCGCCAGCCAGGGCCTCCGGCGAAGAAGCTCACTCACGGTGGACACACTTACCAGTATCTGCCTTCCCGTCTCAATTGGAATGAGGCCCGTGCACAGGCCGAGAGTCAGGGCGGCCACCTGGCAACGATCACCTCGCAGGAAGAGTATGATGTCCTCCGCACCTACCTGCTGCCGCTCGTTAGGCAAAATAATGACTGTTGCTGGCTTGGTGCATCCGACGCCGAAGCCGAGGGCACGTGGAAATGGATCACGGGTGAGCCGTTTGAGTTTAAAGTATGGGGGCCAAACGCTCCCAGTAACGGCAGTGACGGCAAGGGGCCGCAGAACTTCCTGGCCTGGCAAAAGCAAACCAAATACGGCGTCCGGCAGATTGAATGGAACGACCTCCCGGACCGGATTGGCGACAGTGCTGTCGGCGGCGCGCTCATTGAGTGGGACAAGGCGGAGGAATCGGTGCCGCCCGCTGTCGTGGTGAAGCCGCCGGACAAACCGATGCCGGTGGAGACTCCTTCCACTCCGCCCGTTCCCACTGTTCCTGCTGTTGCCGCGTCGCCTGGCCAGGGCTGGCAGCCGATTACCTGGTCCGAAGCCGACATTCAGAAACTCGCCGGAAGAGTGGCGCTGACGGATGGCTGGTGTGTCTCCTCCACAAACGCCACGCTCGAAGCACCGCCGGCTGCCGGCTTTATTGACGGCGCGGTACGACTGCGCGTGCGGATTGATTCCGAGGCACGCCTCATTCAGATCAAGCCCCGTTACGCCAAAGCGGACGCGCTGATCTGCAGTCTCGATATGCCTGGCAGCATCAAAGTCTTCCGGCGCGACAATGGCACGTCCACCGTCCTCGCCGATTGGCCCCTAGCCGACCGATTGCAGCCTGGTGATGAAGTTCGCCTGGAGATGAGTCTCGTTGGAAAGACCATGACGGTGAAGTTCAACGGAACTGCCGTCGGCAGCATTGATACGGGTGACACCAGCATGGCAAAAGCACTGCGCTTCATGGCCAACGGAGTTGCCATGCGTGACATTGAGTACCTGCCACTTGATGGAATCACGGAGCCGGACAAAGCCCTCGCTGCGCCATCCGCATGGCCCGCCGGCAGTGAACTGGCCGCCGAACTGGTGGCATTCTCCCAAAAGAAAGACGCGGCCTATGCCGCAAAGCTTAGTGCCTCGATCAAGTCATTGCGCGAATCCTATGCGAGGCGGTTGCGTGAAGTGGCTGCGCAGAAGCCCGCAGATGCCGCCGTCCTGAATGCTGAGGCTGCGTTCGTCACGGACGGAGGTGATCCACCGTCCGCCGACACCCCCGG
This sequence comes from Verrucomicrobiota bacterium, assembly GCA_031429155.1. Taxonomy (GTDB): domain Bacteria; phylum Verrucomicrobiota; class Verrucomicrobiia; order Verrucomicrobiales; family V1-33; genus V1-33. Next base: position 11,170 of record JANOZA010000373.1, read on the forward strand.
CACTCCTGCCGCCCTCACATCTCTCCGCAAGACCTGGCAAGAAGCGAAAGCCGGCATGGAGAAGCCTGTCGCCGATGCCGCGCTCACTCTTTGGCGGGAGCACCTCGCCACACTCGGCACCATGGAGGCAAAGCTGCGCCAGGCGCACAAGCTCGCGGATGCCGCGGACATCGCGCCGCACCGCATCGAGGCAGAGGGAGCCGTCGCTCATTTTGTCACCCTGGCACCGAAGAGCGCCAAGCCCGAGGCTGCACCCGTCAGTAACGGCGGGTTCCCGCTCCAGCGTCCTTCGATTCCAGGGAAACTCGTCGCGTGGCGTCGCTCCAAAGAAGTCACTCACGATATGGGTGCCGCAGAAATTCCCGGGGATATCGGCCCCGTCGTCGCCCTCGCTGCGGGCCCCGACTTTGCGCTCGCCCTCCGCCCGGACGGCACGGTTATGCAATGGGGCACCACCTTTGCAAAACAATCGGAACCGCCAGCGGGGCTCAAGGACGTGGTGGCCATTGATGCCGGGTTTCGATTCGCCGCCGCGCTGCGCAGCGATGGGAGTATCGTCGCCTGGGGCCCTGATTACCGCGGGAATCTTGTCCCGCCTGGCCTCCAGCCCGCCGTCGCCATCAGCGTGGGAGAGTTTCACGGCCACGCCCTTCATGCCGACGGCACTGTCAGCTACTTCGGCTTCCCCGCTGGCGACAATCCGAAGACCTGGGCTCCCCCTGCTACTTTCACCGGCATCAAAGCCATGGATGCCGGAAAGGAGGTCACCTGCGGCTTGAAGGGTGACGGCACCATCGTTTTCGCCGGCACTAATGTAGAAAAACAAATCACCGGTGTGCCGCCGAAGTTGAAGCCCGTCACTCTCGTCGCGTGTGGGCGGGGAGTTTGTTGCGTGCTCGCAGGTGGCGACACGCTTCACTTCTGGGGCCATGCCACCACCGCCAAAGACGCGGATTATGCCCGCGGAAGTATTCGTTTCCCCGCCGTGAAATTGTCTGCCTCCGCATTCAGCAACGTCATCGCCGCCCGAAATGCTGAGGGAGAATGGAAGTTCTTCGGCGACACGGATTCGATCGACCTCAGGGAGTCGGCGAAGCAAGCCAAAGGCGCGCTCGATGTGAAGCGCAGCAAGGATCATCTCCTCGCGCTCATGCCGCTGGATCCTAAAAAGTGAGCGGGCAGACGGACCCATAGTTTATTGATGGCTGGCCGGAGGACGGGAAACGAAATCCAGCGCCATCCTTGTCTCCGTAGATCAAACCGGGTATAAGAGGCCATCCCCATGTCCCGCTTTCGGTCCTTCATCCTGCTGCTTGCCGCTGTAACTACAGTGCAGGCGCAGCCTGTTTTCATCAATGAATTCCATTACGACAACACCGGAACGGATGCGAGTGAGGGCATCGAGATCGCCGGGCCGGCGGGCACGGCACTGAGTGATTATGATGTCGTCTTCTATAACGGCAACGGAGGGGCTCAGTACGCGTCATTGAGGCTTTTCGGATCCATCCCCAATCAAGGTGGCGGCGCGGGCGCGGCGTGGTTTGATCTGGCGGGAATCCAGAACGGGGATGCCACGAGCACAGAGCCCGACGGTATGGTGCTGTATCACTGGCCGACGGCGACGGTTGTGCAAAAGATCAGCTACGAGGGAAGTTTCACTGCCGTGGGAGGCGTCGCCGCCGGCATGGTGTTGCCAAACATTGGTGTCTTCGAGAACGCCAGCATGGCGGGGCATTCACTCCAACTCATCGGCACCGGCACTGAGCTGGCACCTTTCACCTGGGCCGGCCCGCGCAGTTCCAGTCGAGGGTCGCTGAACGCAGGTCAGACCTTCACGGCCACCCCCGTGCGCACTGCGGCGCTCTCGCTACTGCCGGGATTGCTGACGGAAGGGCAGGGGGGCACGCTCACGCTCACGCTGACGCCGCGGCCTGCGGCGAATGTCACCTTCACTTTGCAGATGAGTGGCTCCGCCGCTCTCTTGCTGCCGGCGCAGATAACGGTCGGCACCAGCGGCACGGCCTCTGTTCCTGTCACCGCTCTGACGGATGGTGTGGCCGATGGATTTCAGGAAGTCGCCGTGATCGCGCACCCGCCGGCTGCGCTCTATCCTACGGCCGCGGCGGGTGTGCAGATCATTGATGCCGACCGGCCGCAGTTCACGCCACCAGGCAGCATTCGTCTCATGTCTTTCAATGTGAAGTTCGGCGTCGGCACGCCGGGCAGCGCTGAGTTCAATGCCGTGCGCGAAGTAGTGGAGCGCCTCAGCCCGGACGTGCTGGTGATGCAGGAAGTGAGCAGCCCGAACTTCTTTGCCGACTGGCTGACGCTCGTCCAGCAGGCGGGATTCCCCGTGGATGATGCGCACATTGCCATCCAGGGCGATGCCTATGCCGGCCAGGGATATGCGCGCGGCGACATCACCGGCGGGCAGGATTTAAGTGTGGTGACCGTCAGTCGTTATCCCATCCGCCAGCGTATTCAGTGCATGAGAGGCAGCGCCGGACGCGCGGAGATCACGCGCTACCCGATGCTCACCGTCGTGGATGTCCCCTGGCTCCCGGACAGTGGCGATCCCGTGATCGTGAACGTCCACCTCAAGGCTGGAGGCGAGGAAGCAGACAACTTCCGCCGTGCCCTTGAAGCACTGCGCACACGTGAGGTCATGACCGCTGCCGGGTTCACTGGGGCCACGCGGAATGTAATCGTCGCCGGTGATTTCAACGCCACCGACTGGCTGCCGCAGCCGGCTGCCTACCAGACGAACACCTCCGCCGTGACCATGCCAGGGACAGGTCAGTTCCCGGATGGAACCAAGCTCCCCGCCTCGTTTGTGGGCGGCAGCGATCTTACGTCGCCGGGCTTTACGCTGCCTTACGATACCTTTCCGCACAGCGGCTTCACTCCTCACGGACTCTCGGCACTCAGCCTCAAGCAGGCCGACGGAAGTGATGAGCGGACGTTCGCATTCGCCAGCTACAAGCTCGATTACTTTTTCGTCAGTCAGCCGATTCTCGCCCGGGGCGGCGCGCAGACGGAAATCTACAACAGCCGCCTGGAGGCCACGCACGATGGTCTTCCCAAGCGTCGCACGCTTCCGAATCCGGCACTGAGCACCACGGCGACGGACCACTTTGCCGTCATCGCCGACATTCCCCTGCTCACCCAGCCGGCGCTGAGCGTGACGTTTTCACGGGCCTGGGCTTTCGAAGGTGACACCACGCTCACAGCCACGATCACCGCGACGCCTGCGCCAGCATCAAACGTCAGCGTGTCCCTCAATGCATGGCGCGATGGCCGCATCGCGCTGCCATCGTCCGTGGTGCTCGGCCCCGGACATGCGTCCATCACCGTCCCTGTCAGCGTGCCTCATTTGCCTGGAATCGAGTCGCACCGTGGCGTGGCGGTCACGGCCACCTCCGCCGGTTGCCATCGCGGCACCGGCAGCGTGGAAGTGCGAAACCTGGAACCGTCCGGAATGCTGGTGATCTCTCAATACGTCGAGCCGGACACAGGAACCGGACCACATGCCCTGGAACTGATGAATATGTCCGGTGCTGCGTTGGATCTAACGGAAACACCGCTGGTGATCCGCCGTTTTTCCAATGGTGCGACGGATGGCGTGTCTGACGCCGAAGCCACAAGCGGCATCCTTCCGGCAGGGGCAGTGCTGGTGGTCGGCGATGAAGTTGCCGGCGACTATCTCGTCGCGCAGGGGCTGATTCCTGCGCCCGCGACGCCCTTCGCCTCGCAGTTGGAGCACACCGTTTCGCTCAATGCCGCCGGCCACGCTGCCTTTGTGCTCGATCACATGACCTTCACCGGCAACGACGCCATGGAAATCATCCTGTCCGGGACGCGCTGTGATGTGTTTGGCGAAATCGGACACGATCCCGGCATCGCATGGACCGGCCCCGGCGCTGAGACGACATCCAACGGCGTGCTCTCGCTGCGGCCCGCCGTCGTCACAGGCAGCAGCGGTTGGCGGCAGCCGGGCCGGCGATTCACGTTTCTTGCCGGCGCCTCGCTCACCGGCTTCGGCATCGCGCCTGTCGTGACCGATCCTTATTATGCGTGGACTGCAGCGGCCGGCTTGAGTGGTCTCGCCGCCGCGCCTGCGAGTGACCCCGACGGTGATGGCGCGCCAAATCTTGCCGAGTTCGGGTTGATGACCTCGCCGGTAAATGGAGCGAGTAATCCGCCGCTCAACCTGCAGCAGGGGAGCTTTGTGAGGTTTGTGCGAACCAGCGATCCGTCACTGGCAATCAGCGTGGAGTCTTCCCGGGACTGCGCCGTCTGGCAGCCAGCGTCAGGCATTGAAATGAATGTGCAGTTTTTCTCCGACAGCGTGGAGAGAATTTTCACCCTGACTGAGCCACCGGCGGGCCGTCTCTTTCTCCGTCAGCGAGTGAGCAGGCCGTAATTTCAGGGCGGACTCAACGACACATGGAGTCGCATGAAGAGGCGTTGAGTGGCCGGTGTGGTGGCGAGCTGTGCAGTCCAGGTTTCCTGAGTGGCGGTGCTGGAAGTCAGTGATTCACTAACACCGGAGGTGCTCCAGACTGAGGCTGCGGGATCGGTGATCCATTCCACCCGGTAGATCACGCCTGGCACACGGCGACCCCGGGTATAGCGGAAGTTGAGGGTGTTGCCGCTGCGGGTTAACGACGGCATCATGGAAGGAGTGGCGGTGAGGGGATTGACGCCGAGAGCGTAGGCCAGAGTGTTATCGAGCAGCAGTGGGCCGTTGGTGTCATGCAAGCCACGGCGGGCGGAGGGTAGATTCTGCTCTGCTGCCCAGAGCGGGAAGTCCACGACAGGCGAAGCGGTAAAAGTGACCTGGTCCACCCATCCTCTGTCTTCCCCGCGGGCCTCGCTGCCGTCCTTGCTGTAGTCCCAACTCAAGACATGGGAACCCGTCACCGGTACTGCAAAAGTCCGCTGTGTCCAGATGCCGTCACCACCGAGACTGTCCTGAATCTGGCCATCAATGCGGAAGCGAAGGAAGTCGCAGCAGGTCTCGCTGGAGACTTTCCACCAGAAGGAAACGGATGAGACGCCGGAGACGGTCATTTCCATCCACGACTGGCCATTGTTCGGGGTGAGCCCGGAGACCGCAGCATCGCTTCCGTCGTGGTGGGTGACCGCAGTGCCGCGCCATGGTGCCGCGAAGCCGTTGCCGGTGGTCGTCACGACAATGCCAGCCGGCAAGTCCAGTCCATTGATTAGCGTTGGCGCGAGGATGACGGGGATCGTCGTGGTGGAAGAAGTGCTGTATTCGTTGCTGGCTTCGAGATAGTAGGTGCCCGCGGTCTGAGCGTTCGCGCTCGTCAGTATGAGCGAGGAGGCAGTCTTCCCGGGCAGCGCTCCAGTGCCGCTTTTGAACCACTGATAAGTGATCGGGCCGGCACCGCCTGCGGTCGCAGTGAGTGTCAGGCTTTCGCCTTCGGTCACATACTGTTCTCCCTGGGGCTGCTCTGTGAAGACCGGGCTGGCAGGCACGCGGATGATGGCGGCGGCACTGGTGACGCTTCCGGCATCGTTGGTGACAATGACATCGTAAGCGCCGGAGTTAAGGGCGGAGCCGGCGGAGATGCCCACGGCCAGTCGGGTTTCACCGGGCAGTTCCACGCCGTCCTTTCTCCACTGAAAATGGAGAGTGGGCGTGCCTTCTGCAACGACGCCCGCAGCTCCATCGGTTGTGAGGGTTTGGGACAGGGGAGGGACTTTGATGACGGGCAGTCTTCCCGGGGCGGAGACGCTCGCCAGGATTTGGCCGGCTTCGCCTGCGGCGATGGCTTTGGATGCTCCGTAGGTGACGCTGGAGAGCGTGGTGGAACCCGCATAACGCCGCGCCTTCCATGTGAGGCCGTCAGTTGAGAGCGCCACATCGCCGCCCTCTCCCACTGCGATCCAGTTGGTCCCGGCCCATACGACACTGGCGAGGATGCCATCCCATCGTCCGTCGTCGCCTTCTACTTCCCGCAGTGTCCATTCCATGCCGTCGGGGGATGTCGCCACCAGGCCGTTCACGCCGACAGTGACGAAGAGCGAGCCATTCCACGCCACGCCCAGCACTGGCCACTCCGGATAGGCCGCCGGCGTCCAGCCGACGCCATCCGTGGAGGTGAGGAGGATTCCATAAAAGTTCTGCGGATCGAGTGATCCGCCGCAGGCGACATGTGTGCTGCCGTTGCTGGCGGCGCCAAAGAGAGAGGCGAAGGTGCCCGAGGCGCGGCCTACCCATGTGTTTCCGTTCGTGGAAGTGAGGATGGCGGCGGGAGTGCCGGCCTGGGGATTGGCTGCGCCGACCATGATGAACTGCGAACCGGTCCAGCAGCCGCCGTTAATCCGCTGAGAAGTGCCCGAGGTGCGCACGGTGAGGCCGGTGCCATCTGCGGCAGTGCTGGAGAGAATCCGCCCGCCGGCTGTAGCTGCGACGAGCTTGGCCGGGCTGGGCGCCCACACGAGAGCGGTGATGGGATGGACATCGCCGGCAACCTGATTGGAATTGGTGAATGTCCACGTCGCTCCGTCCGTGGAGCGGCCCACTTTGTCGCCGGGCCAGCCCGCGGTAAGAAAGTGTGAGGAGCTGCGTACCGTGGACGTGAAGTTGTAGCTGGCCTGAGGAGCGCGCAGCGTCCACGTCGTGGCGGAAGTGGATGTCAGAATAGTGCCGCAGGCACCGACGCAGGCCCAGCCGCCGCTGCTGGTGTGGACGATGCTTTGCAGCGTAGCCTGGCAGTGGTCCACCGTGATGATCTGGACCGTGGCAAAGTTTGCCGGATCCGTGCAAAAGAGAAGGCGGCCCGCCGGCCCGCACATCACCGTGCTGGTGGTGTCCCCGGCCACGCTGCGGAGGTGAAAGCCCGTGGCTCCGGGAATGGCGGAACCGGTCCAGGTGTCGCCGTTGCTGCTGGAGACGAGGATCGTGGCATCATCGCCCACGGCCACCACGCGCGTGCCGACAATGGCGACATCTGCGAGGAAGGCGGAGGTTGTCGAGTTGCGCACCGTCCATGTGATGCCGTCGGGCGAGTTGAGGATGGTCCCGTTTTCGCCCACCGCGATGAACCTCGCCGCATTGGCGGCAACTCCAGTCAGCGTGGCCTGCGTGCCGGAATTCTGCTGCGTCCACGTCACGCCGCCGTCTGCGGACCGAACGATGTTCCCCAGTACTCCCACGGCCACGGCGATGTTGCCGCGGACTGCGAGTGAGATCGTCAGAAAGGGATAAAACGAACTCCGCAGCGTCCACGCCGCACCGTCCGGCGATGTCCAGAGCCCGATCCCGGTGGCGACGAAGTTCGACCCATTCCAGCGAATGCCGGTAAGGTAATCAGTCAGCCCGGTGGTCGTTACTTTCGTCCATGTGGTGAGGTTAGTGGATTTGAACACGCCTCCCTCGCCGACGGCCCAGTAGTCCGAGCCTTTCAAGGTAACGTCGCTGAGTCCGCGGGCAGTGAGCGGAGCCATCGGCGCTGTCCAGACATCACCGGTGAGCGGAGTGCCTTGAGCACGGACGGATGCGGGGTTGAACCAAAGCAGAACTAGCGCGGCGAAAGCCGTCAGGGATCGGAGGCAGTGCATCGGACAGGGGGGAGTGTATTTTCAGGACTTGGCCGCTTTCTCCTTTTTTGCGGGCTTTGCCGGTTCGGCGGCGGGCTTGCTTTCAGCCGCTGGTTTGCTGTCCGCTTTGCTTTCGGACTTGCTCTCCGCAGCGGCGGGTGGTGCATCGTTTTTGGCGGCAGTCTTGTAGCCCTCGCTCCGGTAGTCGGTGATGTAGAACCCTGAGCCCTTGAAGACGAGACCTGCACCCATGCCGATCTTGCGCACCACTTTGCCGCGGCAGCCTTTGGCCGGGCACTTGGTGAGGCGCGCGTCATTCATGGACTGAAAGACTTCAAATTCGTGGCCGCATTTTTCGCAGGCGTAGTCGTAGGTAGGCATGGGGAAGTTGGAGGGAAAGGCCGGGATTCTGCCGGGCCACGTGGGGAATGCAAGGAGCGGGACTTGCCAAGTCCTGCGACGCGGCTACGAATGCGGCGCTCCTGGCCATCCGGTCCGGGGCACCATCCATAAACCAACAGTGGTCGTTCTCCATTCCGGAGGGCACCGCTGTATCCCAGCACCCATCATGAATAGAAAACGTATCGTATTGTGTACTCTCGCCGCAGGCTTCGGACTTCTCATCGGCCAGAGCTGTGAAAAGAAAACCCCTCCCGCTACTGGCGGCGGCAGCAGTGCCACCGGCGGTTCGACTGCCAAGGTTCTCAAGTTCTCCGCCATCCCCGATCAGGACAAAAAGAACCTCGAGAAGTTCAACGCCATCGCCAGTCATCTCTCCAAAGAACTGGGCATCACCGTTGAGTATTCTGCGTCGGCCAGCTACGCCGCCAGTGTCTCCGCGTTCCGCAATGGCGACATCCATCTCGCGTGGTTCGGCGGCCTCACCGGCGTGCAGGCCCGCGAGTTCGTGCCTGGTGCCAATGCCATCGCTCAGGGGGATACGGATACTGCCTTCATCGCCTACATTATCGCGAACAAGGCCGCCGGACTCCAGCCGTCCGAGCAGTTCCCCAAACAGATCGGCGACCTCAAATTCACTTTCGGTGAGCCGCAATCCACCTCCGGTCGCCTCATGCCCCAACACTTTATCGAGAAAGAAACCGGCATGACGATTGATGCTTTCTTCAAAAAGGGTGGCCTCAACTTTTCCGCCGGGCATGACGCAACGTGCGATCTCGTCCAGGCTGGCACCTTCGACGCCGGAGTAGTCAACTACAGCATCTACGACAAGCGCGTGAAGGACGGCAAAACCGATCCCAACATCGTGCAGGTTCTGTGGAAGACACCCACCTTCGCCGACTACAACTGGACGGCGCATCCGGACCTCGAAAAGACTTATGGAGCCGGCTTCACGGATAAACTCCAGAAGGCCATCATTGATATGACGGTGAAGGCTCCGGCCCTGCTCGAAGTCTTCCCGCGCAAGGCCATGATCGCGGCGAAAAACGAGGACTACGATGGCATCAAGGCGGTCGCTGCCGCGCTCGGGTTTCTCCGGCCCACGCTGCCCTGAGTTGCCGGGCGACGGTCAAAGCCTCTGCTTCATCCGGAGGATGCCAGTGGATCTCCACGTGCGTCGCGCAGAAGCTGCGACTGGCGCATCATGTTGCGAAAGCCTGGGGACAGTGAGCCGCGCCGGTGTCTCGCCCGGTCTCAATAAACGTCGCGGCGGTATCGCTTGTCGGTCTTCATCTGCGCGACGTATTCCGTGGCCTGCTCCGGCGTGCGTCCGCCGGCGGTTTCGATGACTTTGTGGAGGGCTTTGTCCACGTCATTGGCCATGCGGCTGGCGTCGCCGCAGACGTAGAAGATCGCTCCGGCTTCCAGCCAGGTCCAGAACTCCGCCGCCGCCTGTTCGATGCGGTGCTGCACGTAGATTTTCTCCGTCTGGTCGCGGCTGAAGGCCGTGTCGAGCCGCGTGAGAACGCCGCTGCGGAGATACTCTGCCCACTCGTCCTCGTAGAAGAAATCCGTGGCCGCGCTGATCTCTCCGAAGAAGAGCCAGGCTTTGCCTTTGGCGCCGGTGGCCTGACGCTCCTGGAGGAAGGCTCGGAAGGGCGCGATCCCGGTGCCGGGTCCGCACATGATGACAGGGATGTCCTCCTCCGGCGCGGGGAGGCGGAAGCCTTTGCCGGGATTGATAAACGTTGGGATCAAAGTGTCGGCGTTGATGCGTTCGGCGAGGAATGTGGAGGCGACTCCTTTGCGCGCGCGGCCGTGGCTGGTGTAGCGCACGGCGGCGACGGTGAGATGCACTTCATCCGGATGAGCACGCAGGCTGCTGCTGATGGAGTAGAGCCGGATTTGGAGCTTCTTGTTGAGGC
>JANOZA010000374.1:0-9406 GCA_031429155.1 Verrucomicrobiota bacterium
GGCACGGGAGGGTCTGCATTGTGGCGAATTTCCAGGAGAAACTCATAGGCGAAGTCCCCCAGCTTCATGCGCTGTTTCTCATACCAGGGCGGCGGGTTCCGGGGATCCACGACAATGTGACGGTTATAGGCCGCGTGGGCAGGATCATCTATCCAGCAGTCCCGGGCGGTGATCTGGTAGAAAGGATTCGCCACCCCGGCCGGGGCCTTGGGTGCATATCCAAAGAGCATGCCGATGCGAAACAACCCGGCCGGTGCGCGTAGATCCCTCTCCCGCTTTGAGGGCACGCCGCCCTGGCCGTGAGGCACCGGCAACACACCGTTGCCCCATGCGAGCCCGCTTTTCCCAAAAAGAACGGGCACCGGCTTGTTCTGTGTCGGTTGCCAAGCCTCGCCGGGTGCGGTCCTCTCGTAAACCATCAATCGCCCCTTCTGTGAATTCCATGTGTCAGCCACCGCCACGATCAGTTGGCCCACAGCATCCGGCACACGCGCAGGGGACTGTTGAGCGCTTGATGTGAAAGCTCCGGCGAGGGAGAGGCCGCTTAGACGGATAAAAGATCGGCGGGAACGGAAGTCGGCCATTGTCGGAGGGCACCGCACTGTTAGCGGCGTCAGGGTTTTGGTTCCAGTTCCAGCGGCGGCAGCAACAGAAGCGCCCCATCATTATCCATCGCCCCCGGCTGATCCGGCAGGTCGGGGGGAGGAGGTGCAGGAGCCCACGATTCCAAACTCAAGGATGCCATCGCCGGCGCGGGCGGGTCGGCAAAATCATTCTTCTCTGCCTCACGCAGCATCGAGGCGTCCATATAGCCGGTCACTCCGCCATGCACCTCCACCAACGCCCAGCCTTTCGTGACTTTCTTCACTTTGACCAGAGTTCCGCGGGACAATCGTTCATCCGGACCCTGCGCTTGCGAGGGGCCAAAGGAATAGATCGCAATCTCATCCTCCTGGACCACGCGGTGTTCCTGCCAATCAACTGGTCGTACAATTTTTTCAACTTCGGGAATCTCCGCGGTATTTGCATCATCCCAGGTCTTCGTGCCGCCACCACGGAAAAAACTAAAGAATCCGCGTTTCTTCTCCAGCTCCACGTCGCCCTGCTGCGCGAGTTTTGTCTCTGTCTTCACTTCCTTCACCGGGGAAGGCTTTGCTGTCCTGACGTTCGCCAGCTTCGGCTCGGCAGACGCAGCTTTATTCGATTTGGTAAACAGCTTCTTGATAAACCCCTTTTTTTTCGGCTGCGTTTTCTCAGCCACCGCCGCGCTCGTTGATGCTTCCGGTTTCGTTTTAACTGCGGAAGCGCCTTTTTTTACGCCAGCCGGCTTTGGGTTCTCCTCGAGCTTCACTTCGGCAGAGGATGCACCATCCTTTTTCTTCAAACTCAGAGCGGACTTCACTTTGCTGAACATCCCCTGCTTTACAGCAGGAGCCGGTTCGATGGCAGGTGTAGGTGTCTGCTGCTTTGGCGCACTGTGTGCGGTCATAGTGAGCATGACCGCTGCCGCTGCAGCGACGGCAGTTCCCCGCAGGGTAGGGTGCGATGGTTTCATATCAGTTGAGGGGGAAAAGATTGGAGCCACCACTCTGGTCAAAGCGACGGCTGATTCTTGGGACGCTGCACCGTTTGGCGCTCAACGGCGAGGGAAAATTTTAGACATTAATTTTGCTTCCTACGGCCACTATGAAACTTCAAAATTCTGCCCATCCTGTTCCTGACCTGCGGCATTGTACTCTCCCGTCGGCGCCTGGATTCAAACACCCTTACGCTCCATGATCTCCCGTTCCAAAATCCGCGACCTCCTCCTGCGCATGGGCCAGCTGGGGATCGCGCGCGAAGACCTTGAGGAGACCTTCATCCGCGGGGGCGGGCACGGTGGGCAAAAGGTAAACAAGACTTCCTCCACCGTTCGACTCCGGCACGTGCCCACCGGTCTTGAAGTCCGTTGCCAGGCCGAGCGCAGCCTTTCCCAAAACCGGGCTATCGCCCGCGAGGAACTCTGCGACAAACTTGAAGCCCGCCTGGCCGCCACACGTCAAAGCAACCGCGCTGCTATTGCGAAGAGACGCCGCCAGCAGCAAAAGCGCAGCAAGGCAGCAAAAGCCGCCATGACCCGCGAGAAGCGCCACCGCAGCCAGACAAAATCCAACCGGCGCCCGCCATCCGGTGAGGACTAAGCTTTCCCCTTGTTTGCCTCCCGGCTTCCACATCCACTCGGCCCACGCATGAAAATCTTCCGCGCCAAGCCGGGCTCCAAAATCAAACTCGCCGATCTCGATCCCGACGGAGGGCCGGAACTGGCTAGCGACAAAGAGACGGGTCTTCAGCAACTTGAGACGATCCGCGCGGATATTTCAAGACTTCAGCGAATGCTCTATGCTGAGCACCGGCACCGGCTGCTGATCATCCTGCAGGGACTGGATGGCAGCGGGAAGGACGGCACGGTGCGTAATGTTTTCAGCAGCCTGGATCCGCACGGGCTGCGAGTCGTGTCCTTCAAAGGCCCAACGACGCTTGACCTGGATCACGACTACCTCTGGCGCATCCACCGTGAAGTGCCGGCAAAAGGCGAGATCGTCGTCTTCAACCGCAGCCATTACGAAGACCTCATCGCTGTCAGCGTCAAAGGCCTCGCACCGAAATCCGTGTGGGAAAAAAGGTTCGATCACATCGTCAATTTCGAGCGCATTCTCACCGACGAAGGCACCACCATACTAAAGTTCTTCCTCCACATCTCGCGTGAGGAACAGCGTCGCCGCCTTCAGGCCCGCCTGGAGAACCCGGAGAAACACTGGAAATTTCATCCGGACGACATCGCGGACCGCAAACTCTGGCCGGCATTCATCGAAGCCTGCGAAGAAACCATCCAGCGCACCAGCACCGAAAACGCCCCGTGGCACATCATTCCCGCCAATCGGAAGTGGTACCGCAACATCGCCATCGCCACGACCGTGCGCGAGACGCTGGCTCGCCTGGAACTGAAATTCCCTCCTCCGGCGTGGAATCTAAACGGCGTGGAAATTCTCTGACTCAAACCTGGGCCGCTGACGATCAGGCGCGACGGCGACGAGTGAAGAGCAGGCCCGCCAGGAAGATTTTTGACCCGGAAAGGGTCAATCCTGACAAGCCAGGACAAATTACCTCTTGCGGCAACTCCCCGCGGTGCGTACGGGTTTCGCGCGGGATAGAGCAGCCCGGTAGCTCGTCAGGCTCATAACCTGAAGGTCAGTGGTTCAAATCCACTTCCCGCAACCATTTAAAACCCCTGTAACTCAAGCAGTTACAGGGGTTTTCTGTTTGCGGGCAGGAAGGACGGGAGTGCAAGTAAATGCACCGGATAGCAGTTATAATGCACGCTGTATTGCACTCCTTGTTGCACTCCCAAAGCCCAAGTGCCAGCAACTCACCGCAGGCGATGGCGGCACCGGACTTGTGATGGAGCTCTTTCCCCCGCCGTCCGAACAGGGGATCCACCCCTAAAAACCGGTGCTGGCGGGCAAGTGACGCGTCAGCCCTCACCGGAAACCGCGGTCGCGTCAGCCTGGAATCAGCCACCGGTAAGGAGTTTTACGCCAGTGATGGCAGTGACGGCAGTTTTGCCAACTCCTGTACACGCCGCTGCGCCGCACACTATCAGTCGGGCCGTGCGCTCCATTCCCCCCGGCACCCCAAACGGCCCGTCAACGAACGCACCCAGGCACTGGCGGCACTTGGGAAGGCACCGGACGGCAGTCTTTTCTGGCCCGGCTGATTCCTGCCATCACTACCATCACTTCCGTCACAATCATTGAATGAATAGGGATCTGAGGCTGACGGCACGCCCCAAAAGAGTGACGGAAGTGATGGGATCACCTCAAATCTCCCTACAACCATGCACCAAACCCGCCCGCGAGGTCGCCCCCATTCTCTCGCCCGCAGGGCAACTCTCAGCCGAGCCTTAACTAACAAAGGATTCCTTAGTGTCAGGAAAAAGCCTCCCACTTGCCCAGGCCCGCACAGCGCAGCCCCGCGTGCTGATGTGAGCCACCTGGCTTTCCCGGAAGCCGGAGGGGGCGCGGGGGGAATGATTCACCCGATCACATAGAACAGTGGCACAGGCAGGTTGATCAGCATTACTACGATTCCACGCCCCGCGCCGCCGGAGAACAGCAGGGAGACGCCGGCCAGGAAGCCCACAAAGCAGAACAGCGTGGCCCCGATCCCCAGCCCGAAGAAGGTGCAGGCGAAACTCAGGAGCGCACAGCCCAGCCCGCCTTGCCACAGGTCTTTGAGCTTCTTGCGTTCCCTGTCAGCGCGGGATTCCTCTTGAACAGCGATCAGCCGGGCGGCCATGCGGGAGGCATCCACGGGGGCGGGCGTGTTGCGCACGTGGTAGATGTCGGGCCGGAAAGTTTCCAGCGGCACCCATTCGCGCGTGTCCAGGTCGCACGCCTGATCTTCCCATGACACGCGGCCCGCTTCGATCCCCCGCCGCACCGCGCCCGCGGTGTGCGGGCCGGTTACTTCCCCGGCTTCAAGAAGGTAAAACATCATCCTGCCAATGCGCCCGGCGGCAACCGTCGCGCAATCAGGGAGCCTCACCGGGAAGGCGTAAGGCGGCGGCAGTCAGCGGACTGATGATGCGCCGCAGAATGATTGACCCATCCGTGACGTCCACCGTCACAGAAACGCGGCTGCCGACGCTGCAGCCGATTTCCTTTAAGGTGCCGCCACGGATGCGGACGGTAGGACAGGACCGGCGTCCATCCCATTGATAACTGACTGCCAGCGATTTCGCCGGAGGGCATTGTGCGGGTATATTCTTCATGGACACGAAAAAGCCACCACTCGCGAAGGTGGAAGCCTTTTCCCGCGACGGCACTACCCGTCCTCGGTATCGCGAATGATGGCGTTTTGGTTCTCTGGTTCATGGTATTTCGCGCCGCGGGCAGTGACTCCGGGCATGAGATTGCGGGGCCGGCGCTTCCACACCGGCTTGCGTCCACGAAAGCTGAGACGGCCGACCGCGTCCAGTGAAATCTTGCTGCGCGGCGGACCGCACTCCCGGCCTTGAAAGCCCCCCCTAAAACTCCGGAGCACCAACTTTCCCCGGTAGGAAGGAAGGCCAGGAGCGCGGCACGCCGCGCAGTCTCTACCGCGCCGGGGCCGCCCTCTCAGCGGGCGTCTTCTGCACCGCCTCAGCAATCTCCCGGAGCACCGCCAGGACTTCACCAACCGACTTTCCGGGGTCCGCGCCGGGGCCGCCGGACTTGGCGGTGCGGTCCGCGTCCATCTTCGCCCGGCGAAGCGCTGCGGCACCGCGAGCGCCAGCGGCCTCTTTCTCCGTGGGCAGGTTCCCGTCTGCCATCATGGCGGCGTGCCCACGCTGCTTGAAACCGA
The DNA here is from genome assembly GCA_031429155.1 of Verrucomicrobiota bacterium. Classification (GTDB taxonomy): domain Bacteria; phylum Verrucomicrobiota; class Verrucomicrobiia; order Verrucomicrobiales; family V1-33; genus V1-33. The sequence goes on from JANOZA010000374.1 coordinate 5,383, forward strand.
AGGAGTCCAGCCCGCTCACCGTGTTTTCCGATCGCCCGCCGCGGATGGTGCGGTCTCCGCCGGCCCGGTCATTCACCCGCTGCTGGCGGGCGGCCATGTCCGCAGCCTGCCCGGCGTCCATGCCCCCGTCAATGAGCCGCTGAGTTTCGTCCGCCAGCCCGGCGGCACGCTCCAATCGCTTCCGCCGGGATGGGCTCCGGATTTCAGAAATGCCCAAATCGCGCTGAATGCGGGTGTTAGCCTTGTCCTTTTCGTTGCGCTCATGGGCCATCTGGGCGGCATTGACCCCGAGCTTCACCATATCACCCAGAGCGGTGCCCACGCGCTTGAAAGCCTCTCCTGTTAAGTCGAGGGCCGCATTGGTCAGTTTCGCCTGCGCAGCCGCCTCTTTTTCAACACGGATGCGCTCCCGCTCTGCGGCTTCGGGTCCGCCTTCCTGATTAAGGTCGGCGATTTTTTCACTGGCTCCCTTTTGGGATGATTGGAGGCTTGCTTCTTCCTCCCGCAACGCAGCCAGCGCCGGCTCGAGTTGCGCCTGTTCTTCAGAAGCAGCCTCTTGAGACGAGCGATACCTACGAAGCCTGTGATTTTCTATTCTCCGCTGCATGTTCCCGGATGCTTCATTCTTTTCGATGGTATCGGTCACGTCCTTGATGCGCGTAGTCCTCGCTTTTTCTTGGCCCTTCAGTGCGTCCAGCACAGTCTGCTTGGCGGGGATTTCGATTTTCAACTGCTCGAGCCGACGGGCGTTGTCGCGGAATTCTTCAGCCGTTGCCCGCGCGCGCTCCACAAAGGAGGCTTTTTCCGTGCGGCGGTCCAGTTCGTTTTGTTTGCGAACCCGCTCCAAATCGCCGCGGGCCGATTCCACGCCGGGCCTTTCCCGTCTCGAAGAGGACTCCACGACCACGCCATCCGCCTCCCGTCTGAGATTCCGCAGCCGATCAGCCCGGACGTTCCCGGAATTGCGCTCGTCCCAGTAATCCCGAGCGCCTTCCGCCGACTTACTCGTGGAATCCGCCTCAGCGGCACCACGTTCCTGCGCCCGCACCATCCGCTTCGCCGCATCCTCCTGAGCGTCCGCCGTTTCTTTCGCGGCCTTTTTGGCCCGTGCGGTGGCACCGGTCCATTCGTCCCAATAGACCATGCCCTCCCGCAAGCCCACGGCCAGAACTTGAATGGCGCCAGCCACGCCGGCCCCAAGCCCCATGCCCATGACCAGCGGCCCGATGTTGTTGATCACCCCCCGGAGCCCGTACGCGGCATCGTCGGCAATGTAGCCCAAATTTAGCAGGGTCATGCCAAACCGCCGGGAATGCGTGGTCGTCTCATTCATCCCGGCGCCGACAACCCGCACGGAATTGGCCAGTTGCTTGTTGCCTTCAACCTGAGCGACGGTGATTTTCGCCATCGCCCGCGCAGCCTCCGGCATTTTCTCCAGCCGGGCGCGTTCGGTGGAGGTGTTGCCGGTGCTGGTGCCGCCACCCAGCCCGAGTCCGAAACCGCCCTGATTGAGCTTGATCCCCTGCTGGTTGACGATCTTACCCTTGAAGTCCTTGAAGTGCTTTTCCGCGGCCAGCAGTCCCTTCTCCCACGGGGCGGAGTCGAGGGATAGCTTGGCGGAAATGCCGGAGTTTTTGGTGCCCATGACTTTGGAATGGTGAGGGTTTTAGTGAGGGCGGCAGCGGCGAATCAGGCGACGTCCAGGAATTCCGCGGCCTCACGGATAAGGCGCAAGCCATCCCCGGCAGCGCCTCGGTATTCGATGTGGCAGCGAAACCGCTCTGCCAGATCCAGAACCGACCTGACTTTCGGGTCACGATTTGCCAGAATTTGAGAAGCCTGCACCTCGGCCGCGCTGAAGGCCGCATCTCCGCCCCATGCAGCCACCGTTGCCGCGATCTCCGCAGAACGCGCAGCCACGCAAGCCTGGCCAGCGGTCCAAACCAAATCGCGGACAGCCGCGGCGGCTTTGATCACCCGATTGGCAACGTCGCTGGCAGCGTGGAGTTTCGCTTTCGATTCCAGCAGCACCCCGACAACTTCAGCCTCCGCACGCAAGCGGGCCAGTGCTGTGATCTCGCCATCAATGTCAGTCGCGCCGCCTGACTCGGACAGTTTTTTCAGACGTTCTGCGGCTTCGGATTCGGACCGCGATTTCCGGGCACGGAGGGTGTCTATCTCAGCCCCCATCGCGGACTCACCCGCAATGGTGCCGGTCAAAGTTTCGATGATTGCGAGGACACGGTCGCGCGGACCGGATTTTGGTAGTGAAGGCGTTTGCATTTTCGATTTTGGGTGTGGAGTTTGAGTTTCGGGGAAAGTGTTATGCAGCGAGCGGCGGCGGCGAGGAAATGCGATCATTCAGGGAAAGCATTCTCGACCACTCGGCCTTCTTCGCGGACGTATCCAGAAAGCGGTGGCGGGCCTCCCGCAGCGTGGCGGCCGGCGGAGTCTGCGGGGGCGGGGGAGGCGTGACGGCGGCACCGGGCATTTGATAGCCGCGTTCGGCCCAAAACTGATTCAAGCGGTCGAGGCGGGCATCCTCGGCCGGGGCGGGCGGACACTGCTGAGGCGTAGCAACCGCGCCGGGCGAGGGATCGTAGCCCCTCTCTCTGTAAAAATTCAGGAGGCAGGGATCTTGATTCGGATTCGATTTCATCAGTCTTCTTCGGGTTGTTGTTGTTTGGGTTGCCCCCCCGGAGCGGGCGGGAAAATTCTCCAGAATCCGCCATTGGCGCGGTGAACATGAGCCACCCGCAGCGGCAAATCCTCTTTGAGCCGCCCGAGGCAGCGGACCAAGTTGTTATGCTTATCCCAGCGGGCAAAGTCGTCACTGACAGCAGCGTCATTTTCGAGGATGGTGCGGAGGTCACTACCCTTGCCAAACCAGTGGCCAGCCTCACGTGAGAGCCAGGGGGCCGCTGTATCGAGCATCTCCAAAAGTTGCCGCTCCGGCACCTCCTCCAGCATCGAGGAGCGGATGGCGGGATTTTCATAGGATCGAACGCCAAACCGGCCCGCCTTCATTTCCGGCGGAATGATGGCATCGAGGTCATGGAGAAGGAAGTGCAGGAAGGCGGGCAACTCCGCCTTGATCCGGTCACGGAAAGCGGCGCGTTCGGCCTCTGATGCCCCCGGCAGGCAGGCGGGCCGCGATGCCTTCACCATGATCAGCTTTTCACTGAAATCCGCGCTGGGAGGCGGAAGGATGCCGAGGTCATCAGGCCCGGAGTTCAACGAAAGTGAGCAGCGCCAGAGCGGCGCCAGCGTGAGGGCGGGCCGGCCTTTTTCTTCAAACCGGGCGGAGTCGTTTGCCGCCAGTCGTTTGAGGTTTTGCTTCAACTTGTGACGGTCTTCGCGCCGCAGTCCGGAGGCGATGTCCTCGCAGAGCAAGTGCTCCGCCGCGAACATCTCAGAATTGAAACGGGACTCCCCCAAAAGGAAGCTGCTGGGATCCGCATGACGCCATCCGAGGAGCGCCGTGATGATGTTATGCTGAAGGCGGGACTTGCCGCAATCCGGCGCGCCAACGATCACAAAGAGCTGCCCCGGCCGGTGAGCGCCTGCCCTCAAGGCTTCCACCGCGATCCGGAGCCACAGGCAGAAGATTTTCCACTGCGGCACGCCGTTTTCGTCCGCCGGCAATAGCTCCTGGAGAAACTGGTCAATGAGGGAATACTCCCCTGCCTTCGGCTCGATCAAGTGGGGACCGCGAAGCACCAGAATCCGGGTACCTTCGTAACTATGAACGCCGCAGCGATGGCCCGCGAGACCATCGAAAACAGCCTCGATAGGACGGTTCCTGAGCACCTCACGGTGGAGGGCGTCCATTTCGCTTTCCACTTCACCAGGCTCCGGTTTGGCCCGGACCGTGCCGTGCAAAAGCCCCCGCACCTCGCGCCATGCGAACGCCTGAAAAGTCCCGCCGGGTCCACTGGGCCAGCGGATATGATAGCTGCCGCCGGCCTTGTTGAGTCGGTACAGCATCAAATTCTCAGCCACGTGAGCCGCATCGAACGGCTGC
>JANOZA010000375.1:0-2337 GCA_031429155.1 Verrucomicrobiota bacterium
AAGTTCAAATCAGGCGACGCTTATTTCGTGCGCCTCGAAATGGAGGTCAAAGCGCCCGATCCGCTCGATCCCGCGAGGATTCGCGACGAGACGCGCATCTTCGTGGTCGAGGAATTGACCGGCAAGGATGGTGAGCACACCTACCTCGTGGACTGGGAGACCGCTGTGGAGTACAGCGAAATGACCTTCGAGGAATTCAAACTGCAGCAGCCCCGAACACCGGTGACGTTCCGTCTGAAAGTCCGGTTCAGCGATTACTACAACCACGTCTTCACCGACCAGAAAAAATGGCAGGCCGCTGAACTTTACTATCCCAGCACTGACGGACGGAAGGAGACGGTTTTCTTTGGCTACCTCCAGCGCGGATCAAAAGCCTGGGAAGATTTATCCATCTACACCGAACCAGGAAACAACGCTTCGGTTATCATTAGGCTGCGTTACCCTGACGAAGCGCCGTCGCGCGAGCAGGTCATCATTGACAGCCTCGTGCATGACTCGTGGTTTTACAGCGCTGAGAAACCCAACAGCCAAAAGAGACCGCCATCCCAGTGATTGCGGCAATGAGCAGATTCTTTTCTTCATGAAGAAGCGCGAGACACTCGATCCGACAGTTCCTCCGTCCCCCGGACCACCGGTGGATGCAGGGCTGGTGCGCCCGCGACACACGGACCAGGATGCATTTGAGCAAAATCCGCTGAATCAGGTTTCCCAGCGACTCTCGATTCAGGCCGCTGAAGGTCTTGATGACGCCAGTCGTGTCCGGGAGGCGCTCCGCATTGTTCTTGATGAGGGAATCAGCGTGTCCGATGCCGCAAAACGCTGTCAGATTGCGCCATCATGTCTCGCGCAGTGGCGGGAGAAGTATCTGCACCTTCTCAACGAGGAGCCCAGCATCGCCGACCGGCCGCTTCTCGAGAGAGGGGAGATGCTGAAGGACGCGGATCTGATCCAAATCCCGCGTGCCGCGCGGGAGTACTTTGCGGCGAACTGGGAGCGACTCATCGAAGTAACCCGGGCCACCCCGGCCACTTTCAGGCAACAGCCGATGCAGTTGTTTCTGGAAAACTCCTGGCTGACCAGTTGGCTCTACGATGAGGGACGGATTGACCGCGGCGTGGCCGCCGGTGCCGGCGTGGTGCTCGCCGTGCTGGTGCTCACCACAACTTTTCTCGCAGCGGGTCATTTCTACCGTCAGGAAGAGTCACGACCGGAGGTGGTGGAGAATGTGGAAGCCTCCATCCGCCGTGCCGCCACGGTCGCGCAGCAGTTCTTCGCTGCGGAAGGCGCAGAGCAGAAGATGCAATACGTCCGTCTCACGGACCAGACCCGGGCGCTCATCGAGGATTACTATCGCACCCATTCAGCGGCCTCCATTCCGGATGCGCATCTTACCATGGCCATGCCGGGGACAGACCTGTATGCCCTGGAGTTCGATATTCCATCACTGGAGCGCAAGCACCTCTGCGTCGTAGTGGACCGCGGCGGGCAGATGCTCGTGGACTGGGAAACTTCATCGCTGTTTCAGGAGGAGAATTTTGCCAATATCCGGCGCACCAAGTCAACATCACCCGTGCGCATCGCCGCGCGCGTCGTCCCGGACGACTACTACAACTTCGGCTTCAGCGCGGCCAAATACACATGCTTCCGACTCGGCTACTACGGCCTGAAACTGGACCTCTTTGCCTATGCGGCGAAGGACTCACTGGAAGAACAGACCCTTCTCGCGATGCTGCAACCCGTCACCGCCAACGAGCGTCAGATCAATGCCATCCTCAGCGTGAAGTTTCCGGCAGGGGAAAACGTTGCGGACAACCAGGTGGAGATCGCAGGTATCCTCAACGAGAACTGGGTAGCGCCCTGATTGCTTCGGAAATTCAGGAGGACAGCCCAGTGCGCATCGAATGGAGACGGGTGAGGCTTTGCCATTCTTTCTTTGCCCATGCGGGCCTCCTTGCATTCCCTAATCATACCCCTACGCTCGTCGCTGAAACCACCCCCAAAATACCATGAGCAATCCAAAACCCGAAGTCACTGCCTACCTGAAAACCTGGTGCGGCTGGAGCGAAGGCGTGCGCGCCATCATGCGCAAATATGACCTGCCATTTGAAGAGAAGGACATCATCAAAAATCCGGCGCTGCGCTGGGAGATGGAGCAGAAGACCGGGCAGCAAATGAGCCCCTGCGTTATGGTGAACGGGGTCATGCTTGCCGACGTGAGCGGCGACGAAGTGGAGCAATACATGCTGAGCAAAGGCCTCGTGGAAGCCGTGGACCGTGAAGCCGACGCCCCCACTGATTCCTCCTGCAGTCCTGAGATTCACGCCGCTCAAGCCGCTG
>JANOZA010000376.1:0-6635 GCA_031429155.1 Verrucomicrobiota bacterium
TCGCCGGGGCAGACCTCGAAAATCACAACTCGACCCCCCAACGATTTTAGTGGATCAGCCGCCGTCTCTACGGGGGAGGCTCGCCCGTGTTTTCTGGCCTATGGGATGCCAGTGAATCAAAATTCCTGTCCGCAGGCTGTAGCCGGCGGGATGGCGGGAGGTCCGGCAACAGACTCACCGATGTGAAGCCGCGGCGCTCTAGTTCAGCGATCCATTCCGCCTGCTTCTCAGGTGTCGCGGTTCTGCCGATCTCCATGAGCAACGCCGCCGAGCGGTCCTGAAGGTCCTCGAGTTCCGACGGAAGCTGTGTATAAACCGACTGACGGCTGTAGCCCTGGTAGTAGGCATTACTGTTCCCGGTCAACGCCGCGGTGGCCAGCAGCAGCCGGAAGAATCGCTGCACATCCGGCGGCATGATGCGGACGACCATTTCATCATAACCTGGAGCCGTCGCACTCGTTGCCGCAGTGGCGGTCCGCGCGAGCGGGGTGGTGGTTCCGGCCAGCATGAGAAGCCGTGCGGCGGCAGCGGCAGGGCTCTCCGTTTTCCATTCGAGCAGGGCCGCGAGAAAATGCAGACGCCAGTCGCCCGGCCATGTCTGGAGGTGCGGCTGGAGGAAAGCGAGTGCCGACTTCTCCTCGTTGCGGCGGGCGAGGGAGAGCGCGGTGATTTCCACAGCGGCAGGCGAGGCCGCGGTGCTCTCAGTGAGAAGCTTAAGCCCCTCATCCAGTTGTCCGCTGGCGATGAGGAGATCGGCGAGAAGAGCGGCGACCTTGCCGGTCTTGTCGCGAACCAGCATGGGGCGCAGCGTTTGGATGGCCGCTTCGGTGTTATCCTCACGGGACTCGAGGCGTGCGATTTCGAGAGCGATTTCCGGATCGTCAGGCTTGAGACGCGCGGCTTCCGTGAGCGCCTTGCGGCGGGCGTCGTAGTTGTCGGCGACTCGGTGCAGTTCCGCGAGGGCCATGAGCGGTGCGCCGCTATCACGGTTCTCACGGCGGCGGTCTTCAAACTGCGCGATGAGGTTGCCCAACTGGCCCGCACGCAACGCCGTTTCACCCCACGGCTGAAGCCAGCGCATTTTGGCAGACAGATCAGCGGCTTCCTCATAGAGCGTGCTGTAAACCCGGAGAGCATCGGCAGTGCGACCGCTTTCCACGCTCAAGGCAGCGAGGCGCGCCCGGATTTCTTCGTTGCCTTCAAAACGGCCCGCAGCGCTGCGCAAAGCCGTGAGAGCCTCGGCGTCGCGGCCCTCTGCCTGAAGGAGCTTCGCTTCGGCCAGCACCGGTGCCGTCGCCCCTGGCACGAGCTTTTTCCATTCCTGTGTCCAGCGCAGCCCGGCCTCCGGATTGCCCGCGCGCAGGTGGAGTGATGCGAGCATTTCCGCGACGTGGGCCTGACGACCGCCGGGGGATTTGAAGAGCGTCTCCGCCGCAGCGGCAGCCTGCACCAAGTCTCCACGCATGGTCCAGAGCCTGACAATCTGAGAGAGCGCCATCTCCGGTGAAACGGCGCGGGCCTTTTCCAGTGAGGCATTGGCGCCGATGGAGTCACGGGCCACTTCGCGCAGAGTCGCGAGAAAGCATAACGACTGCGCAGTAGCGGCAGACTGCGCGAGGTCGGCAGTGAACGCGTCGGCTTGCTCCGAAAAACGCACGACGCGCTGCGCGACATCAATGGCGTTGTTCAAATCAGAAGCTGTTTGCGCCAGTTCTACCAGTCGAAGGGCAGAGGTCAGCGCGCTGCGGGCACGCTTCGGCGTATCGGCCAGGCCGCAGAGTTGGGTGAGAAAGACCGGGTCTGCTGCCGCCTTTGGCGCTGCTGACTGCAAGAGATTCCATGCCGCTTCGGTCTCGCCGCTGGCCTGCATGGCACGCGCCGCCTGTTGCACCACGGGAAGCGTGCCGGATGCCGCGACGCGCTGCCATTCGGCGATGGCGTCGGCTTTCTTACCGGCCTTGTGGAGCAACGCCGCAAGCATGAGCCTGGCCTCCGGCTGGTCCGCGCGATCAAGCGCGGCGCGCAGTGTTGCCACTGCCTCATCCGGCAAGCCGTAACGATCCATGAGCCCGGCAAGGCGCAGAGCCGTGCCTTCCCTGGCGGCAGCCTTCTGTTCATAACGGCGCAGTTCCTGGAGCGCTCCCGCCTTGTCATTGGCCGCATGTTTCAGGTCGGCGAGGGAGAGCAGGAGTTCCAAATCGTCCGGTGTCCGGGCGAGCAACTGCTCCACCTGCGGAATCGCCTCCGCCGCACGGCCCCCGCTGTTGAGGAGGGCGATAAATTCCTCACGTGCCCCACGGTCTCCCGGCGAAAGGGCCATGAGCGCCCGACCGGCGGCTATGGCGGCTTCGGTTTCCCCCGCATCCATGAGCAGTCGCGCCTGCGCCCGCTGGAGTCCGGCGCGGCGGGCGTGCTGCGGCAGGAGTTTAGCATAGAACGCCCGCAATCCTGACAGATCATCCTCCTGGCGGAAGAGTTTCTCGATTTGGCTGAGGATTTCCTTTTCAAGCCACGAGCCGGCGCCGGTGTCCGCAAGGCACTCCACAAAGGTTTCCAGCGCCTTTTCGCGCTGGCCCGAGCGATCAAGCACGTCGCCGAGCCTCATGCGGCGGAGCACGCGGCGATAGGGATCTGCGGTTTTCTCCACGAGTTGCGCAGCGGTTTCCCGGGCGGCGGGCCAAAGGTTTTCCGCGATCTGGAGTTCGAGAATGTCCTCGCGCAATTCCTCGTCATCAGGCCGTGACGCCATGAGTGACTGCCACGTTTTCAGCGCCTCCTCCGTGCGACCTGAACGGGCAAGCAGGCGTCCGAGAAGCTGGGATGCCTGGAGGGAAAGCTCGGTGGCCGGTTTCGCGACCAGGCACTTCCCGAGCGACGCAATGGCGGCATCGAAGTCGAGCGTGCGCGACTCAAGGAGCGCTTTCTGATACCAGATATCCGCGCTGCCCGGGTCGGAGTCGAGCGCGGCCCGGAATTGCTCCAGCGCCTTCACCGGTTCGCCCTGGCGTGCATGGAAGAGCGCAAGCAGCAGCCGGTTTGGCGTCCCTGGATCGGCGGCCACGCGTTGCGTGAGGAATTTCCCCAGTTCCTCCAGAGTGGCGGTATCAAGCCATGCATTGACGAAGCGCTCAAAAAGCGGTCCGGAGCCCGGTCGCTTCAGGAGCGGCTCAAGGACGCGGGACGCCTTTTCATTGGGCGACTGTGCAAAAAGAGGCCGCGGGCCGGTGGAACACACCGCCAAACAGGCCAGCAATGGAAGAATAATCCGGGGACTCACAGCGGCATTCGTAACGCACAATCCGCCGCACAACACAGACGTTTTTGTGGATCGGCTCACAAAAAAGCGGCGGTCCCGTCACCGGAACCGCCGCAATTGAGGATTTCCTGCGGATCAGTCTCAGGCCACGCAGCAGGCGGCGGTATATTGAATCGGTCCGAGTTTGAATTCAGGGCTGTACTCGTCGCCAATCATCACCTGAGCTCCATAAGCTACGTATGGATCGCTGCCCCTTGACCCGATGGTGAAGAGGGTGCCCACCGTTTCCTTCGGGTTATTGGGATTGCCGATGGCAACATTCGGGCCAGTGCCTGGGGGCCTGGGGTGTGTCACCCTGGCGGGCATAGGGGTGCCCTCGAAACACTCCCAGGTGATCAGGGACTGATCGGTAGCGGTACCGGTGTAGAACACGCCGCTGAGAGTAATTGAGAACGTGGCTGTGCGCAGGGTGCTGAAGAGCCCGTTTGTGGCACAAACTCCCTTTCCGGAGGCACAACTGAAGGTGATGGACATGGTAAGCGTCCCCCCCTGGAACGTGTCGCTCCGGCTGGCGGTGCCATTTCCTACGTAGTCGAACTTTACTCCGTTTGGTGGCGGGGGAGGGGCAGACTGATCGGTCGCGTGCAGCTTTCTAGTCAGGGAAGGCAGCAGGCCTAAACCGAGGAAGGTTCCGAGCGTAGCTGCTCCACCTCGTTTAACGAAGCTTCTCTTCGAGATATTAGACATTTTGAGATTGTGAGTTGAGGTTATGCGTTGAGAGACGCGGAGCCCTTTTAGCGGGGAAACTCGTTGATCGTCAAAGAGTTTGTGAAATGTTAAATTCTACTCAGGACTGTGAATATAATAATTACAATGATTACATTTCCTCCAGTCAGGGCTTGGTAGGGTTTCCCCCTATCTTCCGCACCCAGCGGCCAGAGCAGATGAAGCGGTGCCCTCTTTTCCGGAGAACAGGCTCAGGAGCGATTCCAGGTTTCCTTTCCACAAAACCACTCCAGGCTCCGCGCTCTTTTCAGACCCCACATGAGCAGCGACCGACGCAAACCTTACCCCCACGACGAATTCGAGCCCCGCTGGCAGGCGATCTGGGACGCGGAGAAAACCTTTCGCACAGCCGGCCCTGGCGATGCGGACTTTGATGGCTCGCGTCCGAAGTTCTACGTGCTCGACATGTTCCCCTACCCCAGCGGCGCAGGCCTCCACGTCGGTCACCCGGAAGGCTACACCGCCACAGACATTCTCGGCCGCACCAAACGGATGCAGGGCCACAACGTGCTGCACCCGATGGGCTGGGACGCCTTCGGCCTGCCCGCTGAGCAGTATGCCATCAAGACCGGTCAGCACCCGCGGGTCACCACGGAGGCCAACATCGAGAACTTCCGCCGCCAGCTCAAGGCGCTGGGCTTCGCCTACGATTGGGACCGCGAGGTGAACACCACCGACCCCGGCTACGTGCGCTGGACGCAGTGGATTTTTCTCCAGCTTTACCACTCCTACTTCGACGAAGAGACGAACAAAGCCCGTCCGGTCAGCGAACTGGAGGCCAAAGGATGGAGCCGCGAGCAGATTAATGCTGTCCGCCTCGCCTTCGTGCAGGAAGCGCCGGTGAACTGGTCGCCCGACCTCGGCACTGTGCTCGCCAACGAGGAGATCGAGGAATGGAAAGCCAAAGGCCACACCGTCGAGCGCCGCCCGCTCCGCCAGTGGATGCTGCGCATTACCAAATACGCCCAGCGCCTGATGGACGAACTCGATCCGCTCGAATGGCCGGAGGGCATCAAGCTGCTGCAAAAAAACTGGATCGGCCGCAGCGAAGGAGCGGAAGTGGACTTCGATGTGCAGGGCCACAAGGTCACGGTTTTCACAACGCGCCCGGACACGCTGTTCGGCGCGACCTACATGGTCCTCGCGCCGGAACATTCGCTGGTGGCGGAGATTACTTCGGCTGATCAGAAAGCCTCCGTCGAAGCCTATGTCCATGCTTGCGCCAGCAAATCCGACATGGAGCGCGGCGACATGAACAAGGACAAGTCCGGCGTGTTCACCGGCGCGTATGCAGTGAATCCAGTGAACGGGGAGAATATCCCCGTATGGATCGCCGACTACGTCATGATGGGCTATGGAACGGGTGCGATCATGGCCGTGCCGGCTCACGATGAGCGTGACTTTGAGTTCGCAAAGAAGTTTGCGCTGCCTGTCGTCCAGGTCGTTCAACCCACCGGCGACGCCGACTGGCAGGGCTACACCGATCCCGGCACCGCCGTGAACTCCGGCTTCCTCGACGGTCTGCCGACGGCGGAGGCGAAGGCGAAGATCATCTCCTGGCTGGAGGCGAAAGGCCTCGGCAAGCGGCGGATTCAGTTCAAACTGCGCGACTGGCTGTTCTCCCGACAGCGTTACTGGGGCGAGCCGTTTCCCATCGTGTGGGAAGCCGGACAGCACCGCGCCATTCCGGATAGCGAACTCCCGCTACTCCAGCCGGAACTCGAGGACTTCAAGCCCACCGGCGACCCACGTGGCCCGCTCATCAAGGCCACCGACTGGATTCGCTACACCGACACGGCGCAGCGTGAAACGAACACCATGCCGCAGTGGGCCGGCTCGTGCTGGTATTACCTCCGCTACTGCGATCCGAAGAACAGCGAGCGCTTCATTTCCAAAGAAGCCGAGGCCTACTGGCTCGGCGGCAGTGGCAAGCTTGGCGCGGTGGACCTCTACATAGGCGGCACAGAGCACGCGGTGTTGCACCTGCTGTATGCTCGGTTCTGGCACAAAGTTCTCTTCGATCTCGGGCATCTCAGCACGCCGGAGCCTTTCCAGCGGCTGGTGAATCAGGGGATGATTCTGGCAGAGGACGGCAGAAAGATGTCGAAGGGATTCGGCAACGTGGTCAATCCAGACGATGTGGTGGAAGAGTATGGCGCGGATTCGCTGCGGCTGTACGAGATGTACATGGGCCCGCTCGCCGACAGCAAGCCGTGGAACCCCAAGGACGTGCCCGGCGTGCACCGCTTCCTGCAGCGTTCCTGGCGGCTCGCGGTGCCGGAGTTCGCCGAGCACGGCACGCTGCACGCGCATCTGCGCAGCGATCGTCCCGACGATCCGGCGATGGAGAAGGCGCTGCATCGCACGATCCACAAAGTCGACGGCGACATCGACCGCATGGCGTTCAACACCGCGATCAGCGCGATGATGATCTTCGTCAACGATGCGACCAAGGGCATGGATCGATTGAGTCGTGGGCAATTGCTGCGGTTCGCACAGTTGCTGCAGCCGTTCGCGCCGCACATCGCCGAGGAGCTGTGGGAACGGCTCGGTGGGCAGGGTCTGTTGACGCACGCGAAGTGGCCGCGCGTCG
>JANOZA010000377.1:0-10568 GCA_031429155.1 Verrucomicrobiota bacterium
CGGACGATGAAGATGCAGGCGGTGCAGGCGGCGGGGCCTTCCTGGGCGTGCCAACGGCAGGCGTCGCGGATGCCACAGTCGGGGAGTTCATGCGGCTTCATTTCAGGGACAGGGAGGCGGGCGGCTTGTTGGGCCACCTGACATTTTCCGTGGGACCAGCGGGAGCAGCCTTTGCTGCAGGGGCCGGCGAAGCGGTAGGTGGCGTCGGGGTCAGTGTGCTGGCCGTGCAGGGTGTCGAGGAATTCCCGGGTGACGGGGAGCGGGGACTTGAGGAGGGCGACGGTGCCGTCGTCCGCCAGCCGTCCGAGGAGCAAAGCTCCGGGGACGGCGGCGTAACTGGGGCAGAGCGGGGTGGACATTGCGGCGGTGCTAGAATTTGATGCCGATGTTCTCCAGGTTCAGTTTGTTGAGATCCCGGATCCAGATGCCGAGAAATTCGGGGTTCTTGGCGAGTTTGATGCCGGTGGCGAATCCGAGGGATTTGGCGGGGGCGGGGAGTTTCGCCAGTTCAGTGAGGGCGGTGTTGCGCACGGCGGATTCGATGGCAGCGAGTTGTTTGGCGTCAATTTTGAGGCCGGTGAGATCTACGGTGATGATTTGTGATGGCATGGTGGTGGGTGGTGTGGTGTTTGGTTTTGGCGGGGATAGAATAGCAATCCTGGAGAATTAGCGGCTGAGAGCTGCGGCGAGGGCGTTGGCGTCCATTTCCGGGCCTGCGAAGTAGCAGAGCATGTAATCACAACCTGGCTCGATGCCTTGGTGCATATAGCCCGCAACCTGGACCCGCTGACGGGTGCCGGAGACTCGCTTTAGATAATCCTCGGCCTCTTTGTTGTTGGGCTTCAGCCGCGTGACGAGGGCCTCCCCGTGGATTCCGTGGTGAAGCAGACGGTGGCTGGCTCCGTCCCGGCACCAGCCGATACCTTCATCAACGACGATGCCGGTGAGGAAGTGGGGCACCCCGAGTCTTCCATCTTTGCTAAATGGGCTGGGGATTTCCTCTCCTCCGCTCAGCGATTCCAGAACAGGGAGTGATACCGGCTTGCAGTCGCCGAGGCAGGATTCCCGGCTGCCCGAACTCGCATGGATGCGTACGCCTTTGAGTTCGAGTGGAAATGGGCTCCATTGAAAGGCGGCAGTAATGGGGAGCAGAACATTGAGGGCGATGCCGGAGGGAGGCTCGGCGCAGAAGTCGAAGTCGTAGATGCCATCCGCCGGCGGCGCGACATAGACATACGGGATGAGTTGTGGGCTGTGCCAGCCGGAGGTATTGACGAGACCGGTGGCGACGATGCGCAGGGTGAGGGGATTCGTTTTGAGGATGGTGAGGTGGATATCCTCGGTGGAGTATATTTTAGTGGGCATGGTGTGGTGTGTTTGAGGTTGGGTGGTTCTGAGATTGTCGGGATCAGTGTTCGGGGGGCTGCTGTTCGATGGTTGAATTTGAGTGGGACGTTGCCGGCTCACATCGCCCGCTTCGTGACGGCGTCGCTCCAGTCGCTGGCGCCGGTGGTGCCGCCGATGGCGCGGACCTGGAATTTATACTCGGCGCCGGGGGTGAGGCCGGTGGCGCTGAGGGCGCGGGTGTTGGTGGAGGGGGCGGGGGGCTGTTGCCAGGGGCCGGGGGTGCCGTCGGGGCCGATGAGGGCGTAGCGGAGTTCGTAGCACTTGGCGTTGGGGATGACGCCGACGCTGACGAGGAGCTGGCCGCTGAGGCCGGGGCGGATTTTTTTGATGGTGGGGGCGGGGAGGGCGGCCTGGCTGCGGTTGGTGCTGCTGGCGAGGAAGCCGCTGCCGAGCAGGACGGCGAGGTCATTGCCGTGGTTTTCCTCTACATAGAGGGCGAGCTGGCGGAGGAGGGCGATGAGGATGCCCCGCTTGTTCTCTTTCTCCGCGGTCTGGGCAGGGCCACCAAGGGCGGCGGCGGCGTTGGCGGCGGAGAAGTTGTTCTTGGCGGTGGTCAGCGCGGCGCTGGTGACGGGCGGGGACGGGTAGGAGGCGTGGCCGTAAAGTTTGAGGAGGACGCCTTCAGTGAAGTCATCCAGGCCGGTGTCGGTGGTGGTGGCGAAGCCGAGGTTGACGCGGAGCATGGTTTTTTTTTTTGGGGGGGGGTCGGGTTAAATGCCGTTCCAGGTCAGGCCGGGGGTGTTCCAGCGCAGGGGCTGGCCGTTGGCATCGGTGCCGTTCCAGGTGACGGGGGTGGGGGGCATGATGTGGTGGAAAAATGAGAGATGGTTGGCTGAACCGGAAAAGTTGTGATTTTTATGGAAAAAGCGGCTTTCGTGGCTCCGAACCTACCTTCGTCTGTGCCAAACAAAGGTTTGTCCGTGACAGACAAAGGTTTGTCCGTGACAGACAAAGGTTTGTCCGTGACAGACAAAGGTTTGTCCGTGACAGACAAAGGTTGGTTTGCGGCGGAGAAGGGTTTGTCTGTGCCAAACAAAGGTTTATCCGTGGCAGAGAAGGGTTTGTTCGCGGCAAACAATGGTTGGTTTGTGGCAAACAAAGGTTTATCCGCGGCAGAGAAGGGTTTGTTCGCAGCAAACAAAGGTTGGTTTGTGGCAGACGAAGGTTTGTCCGTGGCGGAGAAGGGTTTGTCCGTGACGGAAAAGGGATTCTTCGCGACGGAGATAGTATTGTCCGCCTGGGAAAATAGGCTGTCCGCAATGGGGAGGCGCTCGCCTGGGGGGCGGGTTCCGGCTTGGTGGAATGATGTCGGTGCGGAGTGCATGGAAATCCTCGTTGAGCGGTGCGGAGACAACTGGTCTCACAGGTTACTACAGAATTTCCTTCAAAGTGTTACGCTAGTATTTTATTTATTTTCGCTGACAGGGTGAAATCCTTCGCCATGATGGGGCTATGAAGGATTCCAGTCACCAGCCAGGCGAGGAAGAGGAGGAGGATTCCTCGACGGTGGAGGCGGAATCGGGTTTTCCGATCACGCAGTGGGATCTGGTGGCGCTGGCGCGGGATGAGGGGAAGCGGGCGGATGAGGCGCGGGAGAGGCTGTGCCGGATGTATTGGGATCCGCTGTGGAGTTTTGCGCGGAAGAAGGGGCTGCGGTATGCGGATGCGCAGGATGCGGTGCAGGATTTCCTGGCGCATTTTCTGGAAAAGGGTGGCGGCTTCGGAGCGGCGGACCAGGAGCGGGGGCGGATGCGGTCGTATTTGTTGAAGTGTTTTGAGAATCACTTGATCGGACAGTGGCAGATGCGTGGCGCGCTGAAGCGGGGCGCCCCGGGGGGGACGGTGCCGTACGAGGAGGCGGACCATGCACCGCCGGACGGGGAGACGCCGGAGCGGCTCTATCTGCGGAAGTGGGCACTAAGTATTATGTCGCTGACGATGGAGCGTCTGGCGGAGAAATACCGCCGGATGCACAGGGTGGAGGAGTATAAAATACTGTGGCCCATGATGGGGGCTGACCGGGCAGACTACGGGGCGATTCCTGTGGTTGCTCAGAAAATGGAAGTGTCGGAAGGCCTGGTGCGCACGAGGCTTTCGAGACTGCGTGAGCGCTTCCAGCAGACGTTGATGGCGACCATCGGGGAGACGATGGGCGGGGCCTCGGAGGAGGAGGTGCTGGAGGAGATGAAAGTGCTCCGGGAGGCGGCGCGGTAGCGGCCCCATCAATGGCATTCTGCGTGGCGGCCACAGCCGTGCCCTGGCTTGTGAGCCTGACAGTGAACTGAGGGCAGGGGGGCTGCGAGTTACTGCCGGCGCAGGCGGAAGAAGGCTCTCCGCGCAGTCATGGGGTAGGAGACGGTATGCTCGGTGGCGGTGTCCACCACGGTGATGCCGACATCCGTCCACGAGTTGGGGGCAAGGTCGGGGCTTTGTTGCAGGATGTAGCCATTGGCCGCGACGGGCCATGCGAGCAGGGTGTAGTTCCGGAGGGTATGAGGACGCATGGTCAGCTCCGGGAGGCCGGGTGTCTGCACGACGGTGGCGCGGCTCCAGAATCCTGGCTCGATGGCGAAGCGGTTGTCCGCCGAGACGAAACGCGGCGCGGCGTCCGGCTGGCCGATGGTGCCGGTGAGGGTGAAGCGCGTGCCAGGCGTGCGCTCGCCGCCGGCATCAATGGTGCTCTTGGTAATGGCGAAGCGCGGCGGGTCCGCGTGGAGCAACACCGTGGTGAGGAGGAGCAGTGAGAGTGTTTTCATTTTCGTAAATGGGTGTGCGAGGCCCGCGGCAGTGACGCCGCGGGCCTCGGTTGGGTTCACGGGCGCATGTAAAGGTAGAACGTGCGGGCGGGCGCATAGGTGAAGGTGTCTTTCAGCAGGCCGGAGCCATTGGAACCGCCCCACAGCAGCATCGTCGAACCGGCCCACATGGCGGCGAACCCCGAGCGCGCGGGTGCCGCGCCAGTGTTGGTCGTTGTGCTCCAGGTGTTGGTCTCCGGCGCATAGATGGCGCCGGTGTTCAGGAAAGTGCCGTTGTTCTCACCGCCCCAGACGATCATTTTCGTCCCGGCCCACACCGCGCTGTGCAGCGTGCGCGCTGACGGTGCGAGGGTCGTGCTCATGGTCGTCCATGTATTGGTCGCGGGGTTGTAGCGGCCATTCGCGGTGGGATAGACTCCGAAGTCGCCGCCGCCGCCGAAAATGATCATCTCGCTGCCGCTCCACACCGCGCTCGGATTGGAGCGGCCCGGAGGGACGTTCGTCATCGAAGTCGGCGTCCAGGTGTTCGTAGTGGGATTGTAGCGTCCACCCGTCGCATTGCCGACCCCGAGATTACCGCCGCCCCACAGGATCATCTGCGTGCCGGTCCAAACCAGCGCGAAATCCCTGCGCGCCGCGGGCGCATTGGCGGTGGGCAGCGACGTCCATGTGTCCGTCGCCGGATTGTAACGCAGGCCGCTGGCATAGGGAGCGGAACCGGTGTCCCCGCCCCACACGAGCATCTCCGTGCCCGTCCACACGGCGCGGTGGCGCGCGCGCGGGTCCGTGTTGTCGTCCGAGAGGGAAGTCCATGTGTCCGTCGCCGGGTGGTAGCGCCCGCCGCCCTCCGGGTAGCCGCCGTCCGCCGTCTGGCCACCCCACACGAGCATCTCCGTGCCTGTCCAGACCGCGGTGTGCCAGGCACGCGCGGACGGGGCGTTCACCGCGGACATTACTGTCCACGTGTTCGTGCCGGGGTTAAAGCGCAAGCCCCGCTGAATATAGGCGGCACCAGCATCTATGCCGCCCCAAACGAGGAACTCGGTGCCGGTCCAGACGTGCGAGAACCCAGTGCGGGCCGTGCCCTCGGCGATGGTGGACATTCCAGACCAGGTGTTGGCACTGGCGTTCCACCGCGCGCCGGTGAGCGTCCCCCCGCCCCAGATGATCATTTGGCTCCCCGTCCACGCGGCAGTGTGCCCATAGCGTGCAGTGGGCGCTCCATCGAGCGCGAGCGCCGTCCATGTATTGGCCGCGGGGTTGTAGCTCATGCCGTCCTGCTGCCAGCCAGTGGAGCCAGACCCTCCCCAAATGACCAGCCGCGAGCCGGTCCACACCCCGGTGAACCCCGTGCGTTCATTGGGTTCGCCTGCGGTGCTTCCCTGCGTCCAGGTGTTGGTCGCCGGATTGTAGCGGCTGAGATGCAGAATCGTGTCGGGTCCGATAAACGCGCCCACTCCGCCCCACGCCAGGAGCTCCGTGCCCGTCCACACGGCGACATGATCGCGGTCGCGCCGGTTAGGGTCGGGCGTGATAGTCGTCCAGGTGTCGGCCGCGGGATTATAGCTGGCGTCACTCGCGGCCGGGGAGCCGCTCCCCGTATGCCCGCCGAGAACAATCATCCGGCTTCCCGTCCACGTCGCCGTGTGGAATTGCCGGCTGACCGGCGCCCCCGTCATGGTCACCGGCGTCCAGGAGTTGGTCGCCGGATTGTAGCGCGCGCCCGAAGCCAGCATCGCGACGTTATTGCTTCCATCACGATAGTATCCACCCCACACGATCATCTGCGTGCCGGTCCACACCGCCGTGTGATCTCCCCGCGACAGCGGAGCGCCCGTTAGGGTGACGGGTGCCCAGGTGTTGGTCGCCGGGTTATACCGCCCCCCTGTATTCAAGGTATCGCCTGCCGTATCATATCCGCCCCACACGATCATTTCCGAACCAGTCCAGATCGCCGTAAATTTTTCGCGCACGGACGGCGCATTCGCTGTGCTCATCCCCGTCCATCCATTCGTCGTGGGATTGTATCGCCCGCCTACATTCGAGTCCCCTCCCCAAATCAGGAACTCTGTGCCCGTCCACACCGCCGGCCCGGCATTGGGCGACAAAGCAAAGGCCGGCGGCGGCTCCGGAGTCGCCATTTTCTGCAGCCACGCCTCCGCGACGAGATCCGTCCTGCCGATCTGCGAAAACCCCGCGTTCACCAGTTCGGGCGCCGCTGCCGACTCCGACATGATTACCCCGCCGCCCGCGACGGGACTCTGCCCGTTGCCGAGCAGATTCTGAAAAGCCGCGCCCGCGCCGAGTTTGTCATTCGTCACCGCCCCACCCACGATCTGCGCCGCGCCGACCGAATTCGCCGCCATGTGCTGCGCCTGCACGCCGCCGTTCACGATCTGCGCCGCCGTCACTGCGCCCGTCGCAAGCTGGCCGGTGCCGACGGCACCCTCCGCAATGTTCCCGCTCGTGACCGCACCGTTAGCGATTTTGCTGCCCGTCACTGCATTGTTCGCCAGCTTCGCGCTGCTGATCGCGCCATCGGGCACCGTCTTCGCCATCAGCGCATAGGGAGCGGCGGTGATCTCCTGCCGTGGTGTCAGCATGGCCCCTGGCTGGCCGTCGCTGTCATTGCGCACCCAAATCTCCAGCCAGCGTCCGTCGCCATTGAGCGCGCCGGCGCCGTAATCGAGCTGCACGGTGAACACACCGTCCACCACCTGCACCTCCTCCTTGGTGAGCAGGCCAATGTTAGAGCCGCCGGTCAGGGCATCGTAGAGCGTGAACTCAAATTCGTAGCTCCCGTTCGCCGGCTGTCCGTTGTCCGAGAGGCGGCCCTGGTAAGTGAACGCCGTGCTCAGCGGCACAGCCTGTGAGGTGGAGAAGAGAAGCACTGCGGCGAAGAAAGCGAGCACTCGCGTGAGGGTCGTGAGAGCCCTGCGGGAATTGTGGCTCGGTTGTGGAGATGTTTGGTTTTTTGTCATGGCGCAGGACCAATGTCACAACTTTCAAAAAGTGCCTATAGGACTAAAGTCGGATACGATGCCCGCAGGCATATCCGACCAAAGTCGGATGGAAATCCCGCCCAGCGCAAGCTGGAGAGGGGCGTGAGCACCAAAGTCGGGTGCCTCAACCGGCAGCGCGCTCTGTTTGCCGGGCACAGCTTCCAAGCGTATGACGCCTCCCGAAAGAGTGCTCCGCTACGAGCAGCGTAAAGGAGCCCTGCTCGCCCCCGCCCAGGCCTTCATTGTGGAACATCTGCGACAGAAAGCCGACGAACACGGAATGCTCTGCCACGGCCCTGATCTATCACTAATGTACCGCCTCCTCCGGTGATCATCTTTCCATGCAGGTCAGGATGTCCGAGGCTGAGAGGGCGCACCTGTCGGTTTAACCCGGAAGAGGAAACACCCGCCGCGATTTCCGCCGCCACAGCCAAACTCCGGCGACACACGCCAGCGCAGAGGCCGACCCCCAGCCCCAGCGGAACGCGGGCTCAAGCACCCGGGGTCTGCCTGCGACTCCACGATAATAGCTATCGTCTGCTCCAAATAGCCGCCCCGGCTCGCTCTCCCAGAATTCACGCCTCTGCTCCATCCTGTGATACTGCAATAGCCCTGCCTTGAGCTCCGGCGTGTTCTCTGCCTCCAGGGCATACTGCACTGGATTGAATTCCGAATCACGAAGGCAGCGAAAAGCGTTATATTTGAAGCATCCCGGCTGAATCCGATCACCTTCCTGTGCGGGCTTGTCGTCCTTCGGATTCACATGCCCCAACACTTTCAGCAGCGTCGGCCAGTCTTCTTCCGCGGGTGGATGGTGGATGACCACTCCTTCTGCGGCGAATCCGTCCACGATCCACTGATCCTGAGTCTTGTTGCGATTTTGTTCCCACCATGCGAGCCACAACGGCAGATCCTGCGGCCATTTACCGCGTTCACCGCCGGGAGAATAATTGG
The DNA here is from genome assembly GCA_031429155.1 of Verrucomicrobiota bacterium. GTDB lineage: Bacteria > Verrucomicrobiota > Verrucomicrobiia > Verrucomicrobiales > V1-33 > V1-33. The sequence continues at coordinate 8,120 of JANOZA010000377.1, forward strand.
TGATGGATTCCAGCGCAGAAGTCTTGTGTCCCGAAGCGCAGGACCATTGATCCTCTTCACCAGGGAGTCGCTGGACGATCCACTCCGCCCAATCCTTTCCACCGTATTTTCCGACAGGTCCGAAGTCGTCGTGATACCAGTAGAACCGGTGGATGCGATCCTGAGTGTATTCCCATCGGCCCAGCTCACTGTGCCGCGCCATCCATTCGCCATCTGCCACGCGTGCCAGATACGGTAACACCCAAAACACCGCCAGCAGTCCCACGCCCCCGGCGAGCATGAGTAAAACAGACGCCAAACGGCGCATCAGAGGTCGTTTCATGTCGGCAGCAGGTGAGTGGTCATACCTCAGCGAATAGCAGACGCCACGCGGTCTGGCAAGATTGGGTGTGCCCGCACTTGAAGGGTCAGTGTGTGGTGCAGCGCATCGTATGCAGGCAATTTCCCGACTGCATCGTGACGCTGGTGCGAGCTATAAAAGAACGTGCGTGCTGGCGGCTGAATCCGCAGACAGAGCCGGGAAAGCCAGAGTTGCCCTTTCCGCAGGAAGCATTGGCATTCCAGGAAACTGCACGCTAGATCAGGTTCCATGATGAGATCATTCACTTCGACAACACTCGGCATTTTCCTGACGATTCAGAGCGGCCTGGCCCAATATGATGGCTGGCAGCATTCGGGATCGCTGCACATTCTGACGACGGCTGAGGGGGCGAATCTTGCGGCGGGGGCTGAGGTGAAGGATTTCCCCGTGCTGGTGCGGCTGGACAAGGACTGGTTCGACTTCAAGCAGGCGGAGGCGACGGGCGGCGATCTTCGGTTTTCGTTCGCAGGGAAGGCGCTGGCTTATCAGATAGACAGTTGGGATGCGGCGGGCGGGACGGCGAGTGTGTGGGTGCGGGTGCCGAAGATCGAGGGGAATGCGCGTCAGATGATTGGCGTGCATTGGGGCAAGGCGGGTGCGGCGAGCGAGTCGAACGGCAAGGCGGTGTTCAATGAATCGAATGGCTACTTGAGCGTATTTCACATGGGTGATGTCGTGGTGGACGAAGCCGGTTCGGTGGAGGCGAAGGATGTGGGAACGACGGCCACTGAGGGGAGGATCGGGCGGGCGCGGCATCTCGCGGGGAAGCAGGGGATTTTTTGCGGGGAGAAAATCGAGGGCTATCCGGTGGGCGCGAGTCCTCACACTAGCGAGGTGTGGTTCCGCGCGGAGAAATCGAACGGCAACCCGCTCGGGTGGGGGAATGAGCACGGGCAGGGCAAGGTGGTGATGCAGTTCCAAAGTCCGCCGCATGTGAGGATGGATTGTTACTTCTCCGGCGCGAACGTGGAGAGCGAGGGCCGGATGCCGATGAACGAATGGATTCACGTCGTCCATACCTGCGAGCAGGGTGATTCACGGATTTATGTGAACGGCGAACTCAACGCCGCCTCGAAGACGCCGAATGCGCCGCTGGCGATCAAGACTCCGGCGCGGCTCTACATCGGCGGCTGGTATAACAACTACGATTTTGTCGGGGATATTGATGAGGTGCGCATTTCCAAAGTGACGCGTTCCGCTGCGTGGGTGAAGCTCCAGTATGAGAATCAAAAGGCGCAGCAGACGCTGGTGGGGCCGGTGATGCCGCTGACAGCGGGACTCACTGGCAAGGCCTTCCAGGTGACGCCCGACGCGGCAACGGTGCTGGAGGGGAAGAGCGTGACCTTCAAGGTGCAGGCAACCCCGGCGCAGAAGTTGTATTGGATCCTGAAAAGCGATGGCCAGGAAACTGTCGCTGCGGTGGATCGGTTCGCGTTCACATTCGATGCGGGACGCGTGGCGGGAGACAAGACGGTGACGCTGCAGTGCCGGGCGGTCTTTGCGGACAAGGTGGAGACGAAGGATATCGCGATCACGGTGAAAGAGGATATTCAGGAGCCTGACTTCACGCTCACGGCTCCCGCGGCGTGGGATGGGCGGACGAGCATCGAGGTGGTGTCGCAGGTGACGAATGCTGAAGCGATGCTGGCGAAAGGGGCAGGGGAATTGAAGACGGAGTGGAGCGCGGGGCCGTTCGCGGTGATCAAGGAAGTCGCGCCCGGGAAACTCATTCTCAAGCGTTCGCAGAACAGCGGGAAGCTAGTAGTCACGGCGACGATCAGCAATGGCGGCAAGCCAGTCACCCGGAGCGCTTCCATTGAAGTGAAGGAACCTAAAGGCGATCCGTGGGTGACGCGCACTCCGGGGAAAGATGAGAAGCCGGCGGACGGTCAATTCTATGCGCGCGACGACAAGAATGAGGGGACGCTTTTCTATAACGGGACGCTGACTGACGCCGCTACGCAGGTTTTTCTAAAGGTCTATGCCGACGACAAACCCTACAAGACGGAGACCGCCGAGCCCGCTGCCGACAAGTCGTACCACTTCGCGGTGAAGCTCAGGCCGGGGTTGATCAAATACAAAGTGGAG
>JANOZA010000378.1:0-15017 GCA_031429155.1 Verrucomicrobiota bacterium
GGGTCGGCTGGGCGGCGGATGTCTTTTTTGATTTGGTTTCCATAACACCTCCAAATCATCACGATTTTGCCGCCTGGTCACCCGCACTTTTCAGATACCCTCACATCCTTCTGATCAAATCCTGTGGGATGCCTGTGAAACCATTACCAACTGCGGGGCCGGGAAGAATCACGCACTGCGACTGTTCCGGATGGGCAGCCCGGCAATGCGCCACGAGTGAAAGCCGCGATGCAGGTGGTGGATGGACTCAAAGCCGAGCGCCACCAGCCGCTCCACGGCTTTGCGGCTGCGATAGCCGCCGGCGCAATAGACCAGCACCGGCCGCGACTTGTCCAGGCCGGCGAGCCGATCGTTGAATCCTGGTTCCGTGAAAGCGAGATTCATCGCGTCCGGCAACGCTCCCGCCGCATACTCGGATGCGGAGCGCACATCCAGCACCTGCACATCCGCCCGCGCACGCAGGAGTTCCATCGCCGCTCGCGCCCGGAGATTCTCGCAGACACGGCCGGGCCCGTTGGCGAACAGGCGATCGTCCCAGCGGCTCTCAAAGCAGAACCAGCAGGCACTGATGATCGTAATGACGAGAATCGCAGTGACGACAGGGATCATAGAGGCCGGCAGAAGTGAAGTGGTTCATCGCCGGGCGCGCAGTTCGGCGCGCAGTTGCTCCACTTCATCCAGCAGACTGGTGAAGAGCTTCAGGCCGGCGAGGTTGATGGCGCACGCATCGCGCAGATGTTCGATGCGGCGGAGTGTGAGCAACGCTTTGTCGTCGAATGGCGGGTCGCCATCGCGCCGGGGACGAAGGATGCCGTGTTCCTGATATTCGAGGATGGTCTGAACGGAGACGCCGGCGATGCTGGCGAAAACCTCCAGCGTGTATCCGGCGCGGCTGTCCGGTTCTTGAGCGTCAGATGAGGATGAGTTCATGTCAGGCACGCGGGTTGAAGGTGGAGGCCTTGCGGAGTTGCTCCCACAGGGCGCGTTCGGTGTCGTTGACCGTCCCGGGCACAACGATCTGGACGGTCACAAAGATATCCCCGCGCTCCCCGCTCTTTCCTTTTGGCAGGCCGCGGCCACGCACCCTCAGCGTCTGCCCGTTCTCTGCGCCGGCGGGGACGCGCAGCTTGATGGAACCGTCGAGTGTGGGCACGATGATCTCCGCACCGAGCACGGCCTCCCACGGGGCGACATCCAGTTCGTGATGCAGATCAGATTCCCTCGTAGTGAAGTCAGGATGCGCCGCGTGGCGCACGCGCAGGAAGAGATCACCCGGCTCACCGCCATGGCGTCCGGGTTCACCCTGACCCGGCACCCGGATGCGCCGACCGTCAGTGGCTCCCGGCGGGATGCGCACCTCGAAGGAATGCGTCTGCACGGCGCCGGTCTGACGATCCACCGTTTGCAGCGAAATGGGCCGCTGGGTGCCATGCATGGCCTCCTCCAGCGTCACCAGAATGTCGCCCTCAATGTCGTGCCCGCGGCGCGCCCGGCCCTGCTTCGACTTGCCACGGGTTTCCTCTTCCGCAAAGCCCCCCGGGAATCCGTAGCGGCTGCCGCCGCTGAAATACTGCTCGAAGAAGTCGCTGAATCCCGTGCCGCCGAAATGAAAATCCTGACCGTGGTCACCGGCACCCTGCCATTCCGGGGGCGACTGACCGTGGCCCGCTTCCTGCCAGCGTGCGCCGAGCGTGTCATACTTCTTCCGCTTTTCCGGATCGCTGAGCACCTCGTTGGCTTCGTTGATTTCCTTGAACGTCTCTTCCGCCGCCTTCTTGTCTTTGGCGGTGTCCGGGTGGTACTGCCGGGCCAGCTTGCGGAAGGCCTTCTTGATGTCCTCAGCGCTGGCTTCGCGGGGAACGCCAAGCGTGGCATAGTAGTCTTTGAACTGGGCTGACATGACGGGGAATACGAACGGGCGTTGCGATTCCGGAGCATGGCGCTCCCGGCTGTTGCTGTCACCGGAAATCAACGGGCATTCGTCCTGCTGAACACCGGGCGCGGGACATCGCAGCACCAGGCTGCTGGACATTGCTCTGGCACCTTGTATTAGAAACCGCGCGGGGAATGATCCCCCGGGCTGAAATCATGAAAGCAGACTCCACCTCCCGTATGACCGGCCAGCGATTGAGAGAGTCCGCGATGTTCCGGGACTACCAGAAGGCTTTTGAAAATGCGACGGGACTGCCGCTGCAACTGCACGCTGCCGGAGAGGCGGCCTCAAGCCTCAGGGACCGTCCGCGCAGCAACGTCTTCTGCTCTCTCATGGCGCAAAAGAACCAGGCCTGCGCCGCCTGTTTTGCTCTCCAGAAGCGACTCGAAGAGGAAGCCGGCATGGAGCCGCGGTCACTGCATTGCTTCGCGGGACTTTGTGAGAGCGCGGTCCCCGTCCGGGTGGGGGATAAAGTCATCGCCTTCCTCCAGACCGGGCAGATTCTGCTGCACCGGCCGGATGCGGAGGAGTTCAGCAAAGTGACGCGGCTGCTCGTGGAGTGGGGATCCCAGGTGGACTTGAAGCAGGCGGAGGAAGCATGGTTTTCCAGCACCGTGCTCCAGCCCGGGCAGTATGAGTCCATGCTGCGCCTGCTGCACATTTTCGCCAGCCATCTTTCGGAATGCGCCAGCGCGCTCGCCCTCGAGGCCGCAGCCAGCGAACCGGAGTCAGTCATCAGAGCGAAAAAGATCATCAAGGCCGGCTCCGGCGAGGAAATCTCCCTGGGAGAGGTGGCGCGCGCGGTGAATGTGAGCGCCGGTTATTTCAGCGAACTCTTTCACAAGGCGACCGGCCTGACGTTCACTGATTACGTCGCCCGCGTGCGAGTGGAGAAAGTGAAACACCTGCTGCAGAACCCGCGCCTCCAGATTACCACCATCGCCTACGACACCGGCTTCCAGTCGCTCTCGCAGTTCAACCGCGTGTTCAAACAGGTGACAGGGACCACCCCGCGGGCCTGGCGCGCCGGCCTCACGGGGGGCTGAAAATATGCGCCATCATTCCGTCCCCGTGCGGAGTAATCCGAAGATGCCCGCAGTATGGAGAGTTCCATGAATGACCTCCTTCCTCATCCGAAACCTGAACCCGCGCCCATCGTGACTGCGCCGGTTCCCCAACGGCCCCGGCCTGTCGCAGCCGGGAAAACCACCCGCCAGACCTCGCACCGCGTCAGTCCCGCACGGGTCAGTGAGCGCGCCCCGGAGCGCTACGATCAGCGGCGTCAGCCGAAGCGCGGACGGCACCCGAAATCGCCGGCCTGATTTCACTCCCGGCCAGTTGGTCGGCAGCCCGGCGACAGCAAAACTGCGCGCGCATGACCTCTCGAATGACTCATCACTTTCCACCTCTCCACCCATGAAACTCGAACACATCCTCATTCCCACCGACTTCTCTGACAGCAGCCAACTGGCTCTGGACTACTCCGCCGCACTGCGGGAGAAGTTTCCCGTGAAGATCACGTTCCTGCATGTCGTGGAGCCCTTCTTCGGATATGGTATGGAGATATTACCTTCCATTGATGTTGAAGCGACGTGCCTGCGGAGCGCGGAATCACATCTTAAGAAGCTGGCTGCCGCTTTCGACGGTGCGTCTTCGGCAGAGACCGTCTGTCTCACTGGCCGTCCGTGGCATGTCATCTGCGACTGAGCCGCGGAGAAAAAAGTGGACCTCATCGTCATGCCGACGCCCGGCCACTGGGTGGAGCTTTGGCCGCGCTGCGTGGTGTAGCCTTTCATTCCAAGTCTTGTTCAAAATGAGACTTCAAGCCTGCCTCAACGTGATGGATGCGGCTGTCCTCCTTGTGGACCAGATGATGTTTCCGCGCGTTACGGCGCGGGGCTGCCGGGGTCCGGGACGAGTTCGCCGGTGGGGAGGATGCTGGCGTAGTAGTTGGCGGCGGCACCGTTGGGGGTGACGAAGATGATCTGGTTCAACTGCGCGGCGGTCAGGGCCGCGGAGGTGGTGCCGAAGCGGATCTGCTCTGCGCCTCCGCCGGTCTGAGAGCCGTTCCATTCGGTGATGCGCAGCGCTTTTCCGCTACCCCAGGGCTGGGTGTTGCTGGAGGCGAAGTTCAGGGCGCTGGTGCCGGTGCCGAGGCTGATCTCGGTCTCGGCCTGCATGTTGAGCGCGCCGAGCGTTTCGCTGCATCCCTGGAGATAGAGCCGGCAGGTGTTGCCGCCGGCAGCGGCGGGGGTGGCGCTGCGGGTGGTGAAGTTGGCGGTGTCTTTGATCTGATGGTTCGCGTCCCAGTAGAGTTCGGCATCGCCATAGACGGGCGTGATGCCGCGGCCCATGACGACGCTGGAGGAGAGGGCGTCCACGCCGGCGGGCTTGGCGAGATGGAGCTGGCCATAGGCGAGATACCATGTGCCGCTGAGGGTGTTCGCCGGGGAGCCGGTGAGCGAACTGTAGTAGCCAGGATAGAAGCCGCCGTAGAAGGTGAAGTTCCCCGTACCGCTGATGCTGCCGTGATAGTGCTGGGGATTGCCGTTGCCGTTGTCGGCGGTGAGCGTGCGGGTGCCGCAATTGACGTTGGCGTAGAGGTCGTAGGTCTGCCACCAGAAGGTCACGTCGCCGGCGAGGGCGTAGTTGGGTGTGGCGGGGGCATCGCCGATGACGTTCTGGATGCGCACATAGGTGCCGGCGGGGATGGCGAGGGGATTGACGGGCGGGCCGACCGGGGCGCTGGCGGAAATGTTGCCCGCCTTGTCCAGCGCACGGATGGTCCAGGTGGGAAGGTAGGCTCCGGTGAGAAAGTAGAACTGATTGTCGTAGCAGTCGAGGACGGTGCCCTGGGCATCCGCGAACTGATAGCGGTCGAGCCCCGAGCCGCTGTCGGTCACGGCGGGCCAGGTGAGGAGCACGCCGTGGGTCTGCTGGGTGAAGGTGACGACGGGCGCGGGCGGTGGCGTGGCGTCGTTGAAGACCTGCATGCGCACGAAGACGTTTGGCATGGCGTGATTGGTCCGGTTGAGCGTGTCCACGACGCTGAGCTTCACGTCGTAGAGTCCGGCGACGGTGCCGGCGGGCGCGGTGGCAGTGAGGTTCACGGTGCCGGCTTCTCCGGCGCGCACGGTGAGGGTGGCCCCGGCGAGCGAGGTCGTCCAGCCGGCGGGCGCGGAGGCGATGGAGACGACAAAGGTGGTGGACGGCGAAGTGGTGCCGGCGGCGTCGTGATTCGTGAGAATGACGGGTGTGGTGATGGTGTTGGACACCGGCATGGACAGCGGAAACGCGGCGAGCGAGAGCATGGGAGGACGGGTGGCGCTGCCGGTGCCGATGCTGCTGCGGTAATGATAGACCAGCACGTTGCTGTAGCTTGCATTGCCGGCGATGTCGGTGGCCTTCATGCGGAAGTAGTTCCGCACGCCATTGGTGAGATCGGCCGGGGCGATGGTGCGGTGGTGATTCGTGTAGCCAAGTGAAGCCCCGAGGCTGGCGAAGGCGCCCATCGTGGAATTGGAGGTCGCCTTCTCAATCTGGTAGGCGTTGATGTAGCCGGTGTCTCTGGGCAGCAGCCACGCGATGCCAAAGCTCTGCGCGCCGTTGTCCGTGCGCATGACGGCCTCGATGGATTTGCTACCGTAGAATCCAGGAGTGAACACTGGAGCCGCGCCGTCGATCTGGTACCATGCGGTCACGCTCGCGGTGTGGACTGCGGGATTGCTGGAGCCGGTGGTGGTGACTTTGACAGGGTAGTCGCCTTTCTTCGCGCCCGCGGGCGACGTCACGGTGAGCGTGGCGGTAGCGGTCTGGCCCGCTCCCAGCGTGAGGGAGGCTGGGGAAAAGCTTGTGGTCCAGCCGGCGGGCGCACCGGCGGAGAGATTGAAGGTCTCGCCCGCGGCGCTGTGGTCGCGGTTATAGACACGGATGGGATAAGTGACTGCGGTGCCCGGCGTGCCGGGATTGGCCTGCCAGTCGCGGCCATTGATGCGGAGGCCGGGCGCACGGGCACCGGTATTGCTGATGGTGATCTGGAGATCAATCCACGCGGCATCGTAGGGCGCGGCCACGCCATCCTGATAGTCGAAGCGGTTCACCTGAGTGATGGTGATGTCGCCGGAGGGTGCGGTCCACGTCTCGCCGTCTGCCATCGTCTTCATGTAGTAGTTGAACTCGGTGTAGGCGGACTCGACATACCCGTGGTGAATGCTCACGCCCTGCACGTAAGGCGCGCCGCCGGGGATGCTGAGCAGATTGGCGTCGAAGCCGGAGGGCTGCTTGAAGGCGATGTAATAGTGGCCGCCGCGGGAGCGCGGGATGCGGATCATCATGGGATACGGTGTGGTGGAGGCGGAGGCGTTGGTCACCTGATACGGCGAGATGCGGTAGGTGGCGGTGCCCGGCGTACCGAGATTGAGGATTTTGCTCTGCGGGATCCAGCCTTCGCCGGCGCGCACGGGGGCGTTGTTGGAAGTGAAATTGCCCCACCATGAGCCGTTCGCTCCTTCCACTGGATCGCCCGTGCCGGGAGTGGGATCGGGATAAGTTTCCTCCTGATCATCGTTCGCATCGTCCGAGTAGAAGTGACCCCAGCCGTGGGCGTGGAGCAGTTCGTGAATGACGGAGCCGGAGCCTGCCATCTGCGTGTAGCTGTCGGTGCCGGAGGCGGTATAGACGGCGCGGTCGGGATTGGGAATGACGTGCGACCAGCGCGTGACACTGCCCGCGGCGACGCCGGACTTGGCAATGGAGAGCGCGGCGATGGATTCGTAGTAGTTGTTGTCGAGCCACCAGCCGATGGTGCCTGGCAGCGTCACTCTGCCAGTGCTGAGATTCGTGTAGGCGGCCTGGCCGTTGGATGCCTGATTGTAGAAGGCCGTGGTGGCGGAGACGTAGTTCGGATACGGGGAATTGAAGAGCGCATTGGCTCCGGTGTATTGCGTGTAGAGGTTCGCCGATCCGAGCACCTCCACGCCATTGGCGTAGCCCACGGCGACGTAGCTGAGGTTGTTCGCGAAGCTCCAGTTGGAGAACTCTGTGAAGCTGAAGCCCAGTTGTTTCGTCCCGGTGTCGGGCTCGGCGAGGCCGTCGAACTCCGGCCTCGCGGCGAGGCCCGGCGAGGCCGTGAAACAATGCAGGGCGAGTGACAGGAGAATCAGTCGTGGTGTGGTGTTCATGATGTCTGCTGGTGTCGGATTATGGCTGTGTGAGGCGGAGGCGGGTGAACATGCGCGGGCCTCCGGGTATGGTGACCGTCACGGTGTCGGCGGGACTGCCAGGAGTGATTGAAATGGTCGCATTGCCGGGATCGGTCGCGGTGGTCCATGCGCCGGCGAGGTCGGTGTCGAACTCCACCACCGGATTGAGCCATGCGGCTTCATCGCGGCGGGTAAAGGTGAAGACGATGTTGTTCCCCACGACGCTGGCTGCGGGCAGGAACGCGGTGGAATTGGAGCCGGGCATCGCCGGGTTGGGTTGTCCGCCCAGCAGGTATTCGAAGCAGTTGGCGATACCGTCTTGGTCTGGATCGGCGTCGAAGGCGGCGGCGGCTCCCACGAGGCCTTTGTCTGTGGCCCACTGATTGAAAACGTTCCCGCTCATCGCCGTGGAAAGGCCCTCGGCCATCTGGTCGGCGATCACGGCATTGCCGGCGTCGTTCGGATGCACGCCGTCGTAGGTGAGATAGCCGGATTCCAGCAGCGTGACGAATCCGCCGTTGAGCCGGACCTCGTAGTTGTGGTTGCGCCAGCAGGCGACGAAGACGGCGCGCAGGTCCACGAGCGTGGCTCCGGTTTCGGAGGCGACGGTGCGGACGATGCCGGAGAACTGGTCGATCTTCACGTCATCGGAGCCGGAGAGATCGGGGAACTCGAAGTGTGCTGCGGGCGTGGCGAACACGAGGCGCACGTTCTTCGCGGCGGCGGTGGCGGCGATGTCGCGCAGCGCCTGCTCGTAGGTCGCGGGCGTGGTGTTGCGCCACCAGACGTCGTTGATGCCGATATAGACGACGGCCACGTCCGCCTGGTCGGCAGTGAGCACGGCGGAGAACGAAGCCTGCGCGCTGTTCCCCGGGTAAGCGGCATCCGGCGAACCGTCGCGCACCTGGATGACGCCGCCGCCGTTGATGCCGCGGTTGATGAGCGTGATGCCCATGCCCTGCGTGCCCGCGCCGCTGGCGATGGCGTCGTTGAGCAGGGTGATGTAGCCGTTCAGCCAGGTGATGGAGTCGCCGAAAAAGACGATGCGGTCGCCATCGGCAAGCGGTGTGCCCGCACCTGTCAGGGTCGCGCGTCCGGTGGAAGTGCAGAGCGTCTCGCGCGCCGCCACCGCTGCGGGAGAAATGTCATACGGCGGAGCCGTGGGCACGACGGGTGTGCCTGTGGGCACCACCTCGCCGGTGGGCAGGATCGCCGCGTGATACAGTCCGGCAGCAAGGCCAGCGGGGTTCATGAATCCGGTCTGCGCAAGCTGGCCCGCAGTCAGTCCGCTGGCCGATGTGCCAAAGAAAACGCCGCCCTCCGCCGCGCCGCTCCACTCGCGGATGATCAACTGTTTCCCCGCCGCCCATGTCTGCGCCGCGCTGCCGGAGAACTGCACGCGTGCCGCGGCATTGCCCAGCAGGATGTCGCCGTCGCCGGAGAGAATGAGCGTGCCCATGACCTCGTTGTGCCCGTCCAGTTTCAGCTTTGCAGGCTGCGGGCCGAGCAGGGTCACGCTCGCGCTGTCGGCGACCTGGTGATCGGCGTCCCAGCGGAGAATGGCCTGATTGGATCCGCCGCCGACAATGATATTTCCGGTGATGGCGGTGATGCCATCGGGCTTGGACATGGCCAGCGTGCCCTTCTGGATGGTGTGCGTGCCGGAGAGCGTATTCGCATCCGGGCCGCCGAGGAAGGAGGCGTTGGTCTGCCAGAAGACGCTGCCGCCGCCGCCGATCCACACGAGATTTCCAGCGCCGCGGAGTTCGCCGTTCAGTTGCGTGAGATTGCCGCCGCCCGTGTCCACGGTGAGCGTATGCGCCGCGCCGCTGATTTGGAAATAGCCGCTCTGCGCGCCGGTCATCCAGCCGATCTGCGCATTGCCCGCGAGGCTGTAGTTCGTCGCCGCATTCCCGCTGCCAAGTGCGCCGGTGATGTCGTCGTAGTTGCCGCCTGCGGGGATGGTGACGTAGTCCGCGGGCGCAGCGTCGGGCACGACTTCGCCGGTGGCGAGGATCCTCGCCGGATGCGTGCCGGGCGCATAGCCGGCGGGATCCGCGAAGCTGATCTGCGCCAGTTGTCCCGCAGTGAGTCCGGTGGCGTTCGCACCAAAGAAGACGCCTTCGCTGCCGCCGTCCCACTGGCGGATGACCAGACTGCCGGTCCATGTCTGCGCGGATGAGCTGGCGAAATGCACCGCCGCGCTGCCGCCGCCCATGCGCATCTCACCGCTGCCGGAGAGTTGCAGCGCGCCCAGCGTTTCCGCAGAGCCGGCAAAGTCGAGCGTGCCGGCCAGCGTGACCATTGCGGCATTCGCGATCTGATCCGCCGCATTCCAGCGCAGCACAGCCCCGCCGGCGACGCTGATGTTTCCGGCGATGGCGTTCTTGCCCGCGGGCTTGCCGAGCGCGAGCGTGCCGGCGGTCACGGTATGCAGGCCGGCGAGGGTATTCGCCGCTGCGCCGCCGAGCGTTGTGGTGCCGCCGTTCACGCTGAGTCCACCCGGGCCGGAGACGACGCCGAGCAATTGGGTCGTGCCGCCCGCGAGGGTCAGGGTAAAGGGGGCGTTGTTGATAGTGATGTTGCCGCTGAGCCCGCCGGTGGAGGCGCCGAAGGTTGCATTGCCGAGCAGGTTGAACGCCGTGCCCGCATTCCCGCCGCCGAGGTCCGCGGCGACGTTCGCATTCACATAACCCGCGGGCACATCCACGATGCCCGGAGGCGCGCCGGGAACGATCACGCTGCCGGTGCCGGTCACAAAGGTGGCATTCACCGAAGTGTAAACGCCCGCAGCCATCACCGCGCCATTCACGGACAGATGTGCGACAGTGAGTACGCCGCCGCTGCCGGTGCGGACCTGCGTTTTCGCGCCGCCGTCGGGCAGCGTCAACGAGTCAATGGTGTCGCTGAATCCCGCGAGGCTGAGGTAATTACTCCCGGCATCGGCAGTCGCTCCGCCGCTCGCTGGAGGCAGCACCATGGTGATGGTGGCAGCGTCGTGGATCTGGTTTGACGCGCCCCACACGAGGCGTGCGGTCTCCCCTGCGGAGCCGAGCGTGATGCTGCCGCGCAGCGCCTCCACGCCGGCGGGTTTGTTCATCTGCGTGGTGCCTTTGTACAAGCCGCTGGTTCCGGTATAAGTATTCGCCGTGCCGCCGCCGATGCTGTAGGGCACATTCCATCCGCCAGACCAGTAGGGGCCGCCGGTCACGGTGATGGAGCCACTGCCGGAGATCGCACCGGAGGCGACATGGCCGGCGTTTCCATTGCCCGTGTCGAGGTGAAGGACGTGGCCATTCGTGTCCACCGGCACGGAGAAGCTGCCGCCGGAGGCATTCCAGTGCGTGGTGAAATCACCGAGCAGCCGCCCGCTGTTCCCCGCGCCCACGATGGCGTTGAGATTGCTGGTCGCGGCGGTGTTGCCGTCGGAATTCCCGGGGACATCAATGACAGCAGCGCAAGCGGTGCCAGCGAGACTGAGGGAAGCGAGGAGAGAGAATGCGGTTTTCATAAGTAGCGAAGGTACGGTGGAGCGCCGCGCACATCACTGGTGCGCGTAGGTGAGGAGTGCAGGCCAGACTTACCGGCGGCGACGGAGCAGGGCGAGAGCAGGCAGCGCCAGACACAAGCCCGCTGGCTCCGGCACCACGACGATGCTGCCGGTGCCGAGCACGAAGGAACTCGACGACGTATAGGTGCCCGGTGCCATCGGTGTGCCGGCGACGGTGAGGCTGTTCAGCGTGAGCACGCCGCCCGCACCGGTGCGCACCTGATTAAGGGTGGCGGACCCGAGTGTGAGCGACGCGAAGGTCTCGCTGAAGCCTGCGAGGTCGAGGAAATTCAGATTCGCATCCGGAGCCGCACCGTCGCTGAAGTTCGGCGTGATGACGATGAATCCGGATGAGTCGCTGACCTGATTGCCCGCACCCCAATAGACGCGGGCATTGTCATTGAGAGAGCCGACCGTTGCGGAGCCAGGGATGGCATCGAAGCCCGCGGTCTTGTTAAGGATGGCATCCCCCTTCTCGAACGTGATGCCGCCGGTGAAAGTGTTCGAAGTGGTGCCGACGATATTGTAGGGCACATTCCACGTCCCGGACCAGCGCGGACCAGAGGCGACGGTGACGGAACCGCTGCCGGAGAGCGCTCCTGCCCCCATGTGGCCGGCGTTTCCGCCGCCCGTATCGAGGTGAAGCACAAAACCGTTCGTATCCACCGGCACCGTGAAGCTGCCGCCGCCGCCGGGATTCCAGTGTGTGGTGAAGTCACCGAGCAGCCGCCCGCTGTTCCCCGCGCCCACGATGGCGTCGAGATTGCTGGTCGCGGCGGTGTTGCCGTCGGGATTGCCCGGCACATCAATGATGGCCCCGGAAACGCTGGCCGTGACCGCCGCGAGGAGTGCGGTGCTGCGAAGAATGGATGATGAGAGGGAAGTGTGTGTTGTCATATGTAGAAGGATGGAGGCCGGGATTTTTTCCGGCGTGCCGTGATGGGATAGCTGCCAGAGCCTGCGCAGGGAAGTCCCGGAGTGCCCTTGCGGGATGTACAATGACTGGACATCTCATGACCTGTGAAATCACGACCCGTCCGGCATTCAGTTCCGCTGCGGCTCCCGCTGGCCGATCAGGCCGCCGAGTGTCTGCGGGCCGGCGTGCACAGCGGACGGTGGAAAGGCACGCTCCCTCCGGAAGGCGTGCTGTGCCGCGAACTCGGCATCTCCCGCGGCACGTTGCGCAGCGCGCTCGGCAGGCTCTTTGAGGAGTCCATCCTGCGGCCTGGGGGAAGAGGCGGACGACACGCCGTGGCCGCGAAAACCCGCGGTCCGAAACGCGCTCTGCCTGCGCTGAACAACGACATCGTGCGCCTCATCAGCCCGCAGCCGCGCTTCATCATCACCGAACTCACCCAGCTCGTCTTCCAGGCCATGAGTGAATCCCTCGGACGCGCCGGACTGCATCTTGAATTCGAATATCACGCCGGCCTCTGGAAGCTCCAGCGCCCGGACTCCGCGCTGCGCAAGATCACGCAGCAGCCGCGCACTGCCGGCTGCGCGCTCTACCGTTCCACGCAGGCGGTGCAGCAATGGTTCGCCCGCTCTACCATTCCCTCCGTTGTGTTGGGCGGCATTTTTCCCGGCATCGCATTGCCTCACGCCGAGTTCGATCTCGTCGCGGCCAGCCGGCACGCCGCCGGAGTGTTCGCCGCACGCGGACACCGGCGCATTGTTTTTCTCTCAGTGGAAAAGGCGACCGCAGGAGACAACTCCAGCGCCGCCGCATTTGTCGCTGCGGCAGCCGCCGCCGGAGCGCACGGCGAAATCGCGATCTATGACGACACCGTGCCCGGCCTCTGCCATGTGCTCGACGGCCTCCTGCTCGCCCGTCCCGTGCCCACCGCCTATCTTGTCGCTTTCCCGAGCCATGTCCACGCCACCATTGGCCACCTGACGCGCCGCGGATTTCCCGTGCCGAAATCCGCCGCCGTGATCTCCCGCCTCGATGCCCGCCTGCTCGCCGAGAGCATCCCAACCGTGGCGCGCTATCAGATGGACGGCGAGCGCCTCGGACGCAACTCCGCCCGCCTCATCCGCAGCAGCCTCAACCCCGCGGGCCGGACGAAAGGCCATTGCATCCTCATGCCGGAATTCATTGACGGCGAAACCGCCGGCGGACGAAGCGCCTGATGACTTTACGCCGGCACCGGCGGGCCAGTCTGCTTACCGCCGACTCTGCAAAGGAAGCCCTCGATATGCCTTCCGCAGGCACGCCGGTCCCAGCCGGAAAAGCGATCCGTCAAACCTAGCGGCGCGTAATCTGCGCGCGGGTGATGGCGGGAATCAGTATCGCAGGATACCGGCCGGGCCGGTGCCGGCGAGGAAATCTCACTGGGAGAGGTGGCGCGCGCGGTGAATGTGAGCGCCGGCTATTTCAGCGAACTCTTTCACAAGGCGACCGGCCTGACGTTCACTGAATACGTCGCCCGCGTGCGAGTGGAGAAAGTGAAGCACCTGCTGCAGAACCCGCGCCTCCAGATCACCACCATCGCCTACGACACCGGCTTCCAGTCGCTCTCGCAGTTCAACCGCGTGTTCAAACAGGTGACAGGGACCACACCGCGGGCCTGGCGCGCCGGCCTCACGGGGGGCTGAAAATATGCGCCATCATTCCGTCCCCGTGCGGAGTAACGCGGCGTTGCGTATGGCAGAGTGCCGGCATGAATCTCATGCCCGATGCCCTGACTATCGCCGTCACCGATGCCGCCGGCTTGCGGTGTAACTTCGAGGCCAGGAAGGCGAGGCTGGACTGCGGGGCCGGCTCGCTCGACTTTGCGGATTCCGTAGTGTTTGCCAGGGATCAGTCCGCCGATGGTGCTGTTGCTGGTGCTCGCGGGGATGGCGGCAGTCCACGGGCCGGGCACCTGGCCGTCTTCATGGGTGCGGTATTGAGGCCACGGGCACCCGAAAACACGCTCATCGCCGCCCGACGATGGGGTCACCGTTGGCCGAGCATGGGGTCATGGTCACCGAACCGTGGTGTCATAGTCACCCCTCAATGATGGCATGGTCGCCCCTCAATGGACTCATGGGCACCCGACAATAGCATCACTGGCACCCGACAATGGGGTCATGGTCACCCGACAATGGGGTCATGGACGCCCGACAATGGTGTCATAGTCGCCCGACAATGGGGTCATGGTCGGCCGATCATGACCCCACTTTCTAGTGGCTACGGGACATTTTGGCGCAAAACGACTCGTTTATTGCAGGAATTTATGGAAATTTATGGTGCGGACCCGATTTTGGGCGGCGGGGCGGCGGCTTGTGGTTCCAGCCGATTTCCATACCTGTCATTGCACCGCAGGCGCTACGGACAGTCTGTAATAGGAGCGGGCGGTTGATTCCGGGGGGGGGCGATGATCTGCGCCGGCGCAGTGGCCGGGTAGGTTTGTTCAGCCACGACCGACCACGAGCCTGGCGCGAGGGATGTGCTCTTTTCAAGACGGTAGGTGACGTCCGGCCTAACTTTGCTGATGTGAAAGACTGCATTACCCGCGCCGGAGGCGCCGAAACTGAGATGCAGCCTGTCGTTCGGATCGGCGGGGGAGTGTTCACTGATCCACTCCGTCAGGTTGTTCAGCCCGTCGCCGTCGCTGTCATCGCTGCCGTTCCGGGCCAGGTTGCCGAAGTGGGTCTGCTCCCATGCGTCGGGCAGTTCATCTCCGTCGCTGTCGGCCTGGGCCGTATCATAGACATACAATTCAGTGCCCAATCCCCCCAGGGCGTTGGCGCTGAAAAAAAGCTTAGTCCCCATCGCAGTGAGATAACCGGGAGTGGCGTCACCACTGTCGGTGGTCAAGTCTGTCACCATGAGAGTGCCCGCCGCGGTGCCATCACTCCGCCAAAGTTCCCATCCGTGGATGCCATCATGTGTCGAATAAAAGAGATCATTTCCATTCGTCATCAGACCGAGAATGTGACGTGCCGAATCCGGGCCATGGTCTTTAACGATACCTGTTCCGGCCTCAGTCCCATCGGTCTTCCATAGTTGGCGCCCGAGGCTGCTGTGAATGGCTCTATAGTAGAGGGTGTTCCCCATGACGCTGAGGTTTTCCGGGGTGTGGGATCCGAGGGTAGCGCTCGTCCGGATGCGGAAAGTGCCGGCAGCAGAGCCATCGCTGCGCCACAGCTCATTGTTGCCATTGGTAGGGCCGGCACTGTAGAAAAGGATCCCATTCCAGGAAGTGAACCAGTTGAGATTGCTGCCGGCAGTGCCGGGGTTCATATCTTCGACCAGCACGGTCCCGGCGAGAGTACCGTCGGTTTTCCACAGTTCCGCTCCAGTCGCAGAACTCGTGCCCGCGAAGTAAAGAACGGAGCCTATGGC
>JANOZA010000379.1:0-2103 GCA_031429155.1 Verrucomicrobiota bacterium
CGAAGCAGAACCCGGGCAGGATGCCCGGGCCACGGCATTGTTCAGCGTTTCCATAAGGCTCAGGGCCAAGGGCCCGTCCCATACCAGCCCGGGCCAACGGCCCGGGAACCTGCCCCCCCTGCCCCGGAGGGCTGAAAGCCCGTTCCCAATCCGCTGAGTCGGGCGGTGAGTCGGGTGTTCAGCCCTCACGTTCCACTTCCCTGCGCAACCCGGGCAGGTAGCCCGGCGGGTATGGGAAGGGCTGTTGGTCCTGTCGGAAATGAGCCGTTTTTCAACTCCCTCCGGTATGAATACGTCCCGGCGCATCATCGCTGGGAGGGAGACCGCTTTGCTTGCTCCGCCTGGCGTTTGTCGAGGAGGGCGAGGAGTTCGGCGAGGGGGTGGAGGCCGTGGTTATGGATTGAGGCCGGCGCGGACCTGGAGGAAGATGCGCCCGGGCAGGGTGTTGGCGGGTGCGGTGCTGCGCCATGTGAGGGTGGCGGTGCCGTCGGCGTTATTCATCTGGCCGGTGAAGGTAAACATCGTTGAGAGTGGCTGCCAGCCGGTGAGGGTGGCGGAGACTTCGGGCTCAAAGGTGAAGCCGTCGGCGCTGCGGCTGCGGGTGTAGGAATAGGTGAGGTATTCCGCGGGGGTGAGGGCAGGGGGGACGGTCTGCATGACCATGCCGGTGGTGGGCCAGTGCTGGGAGGTGCCGTTGTTGCCGAGGGTGCCGGTCGCATATTCTACGAGGTCCACGATGCCGTCGAGATCGGTATCGGCGAGGGCGGCGGCGGAGGAGCCGGTGGGGCCGGAGGGACCGGGGGCGGTGCCAGGGGTGCCGCCCGCCTGGAGGCTGGAGCGCCAGGAGCGGGGGAGGTTGTGGTCGGGATTACTGACGGGGTTGTTCAGCACGAGGCTGTAGCCGAGGACGTCGGGCTCAAGGGGCCATGGGACGACGTCGTCGTAGGTGAAGTCTTTGATATTGCCGCCGGTGCCGGTGATGATGAGGCGTTCGCCGCCGTTGCTGAGGTTGCCGCTGAAGACGCCGGCGATTTTGGTGCCAGGGGCGGGGGCATAGCGGTAGTTGAAGGCGGCGAGTTCGCCGACGATGACGGCGCGTTCGCCGGGGGCGAGCACGCGGGTGGCGGGGTTGGCAGTGGGCCATGCGAAGGTGATGGCGGTGGAGAAGTTGATGCCGGCGAGGTCAATGCCGGCGGGGCCGATGTTCTGGACTTCGAGGTACTCGAACATGTTGGCGTTGTTGAATCCGGCGGTGATTTCCGCGGGGCTTGGATCAACGGGACTGTAGAGGATTTCCGAGACGACGAGGTTGGCGGCGCTGGCGGGGACACTGCCGACGGAGAAGGTGGCGACGGTGGCGGGGGTCCATGCGGAGTTGGCGCTGTTGAGCTGGCGTGCGGTGATGGTGACGGCGGTGTTCAGTGTGAGGGGGCCGGCGTAGAGGGTGCCGCCGCCTGTCGCGCTGGGAGCGGTCTCGGCGTCGAGTTTGAAGCGCTGGAGAAGGTCGCTGCTGTTGGACCCGGAGTTGAGGCAGTGAACCGCGAGGACGTTGGTGCCGACGCGAAGGGCCGCAATGGCGGCGGCAGTATTCAAGGGAGCGAGTTCCTGCCAGGTGGTGGCCGCGGCATCGTCCCATGTGGTGGTGGCGCCGGCATTCCATGCGAGAGCGGCGGGGGCGTTGCGTTCGCCAATGCGGACGCCGTTGAGGAAGACGACACAGCCGTCATCGCACTTGGCGTAGAGTCTCAGAGTGGTGAGGCCAGCCAGGTCGCCGGAGGTGAGGGTGAACGGAAGGCGGGCGTAGCAGGTTTGATTGCCGGGAGGACTGGCGGCATTACGCATGGTGGGTCGGCCAGCGATTAGAAAATTGGGTGAACTCCAAAAGATGTTGATGTGAGGGCTGTAGTCCACGGCGGGGGCCGTGCGGTTGTCATCGTAACCAACGCCATTAGTACCGGCATACCAGGCGACGCCGGCGGGAGGGGAGAGGTAGTTGAAGTTGGGGTTCAGCCAGTTGACGCCGAGGCTGTCGGCATCGGCGGCGGCGCTGGTCGGAACCGTGGCGTGGCACGGATTGTTGTCGGTGACGAAGTTGCGCGTCAC
>JANOZA010000380.1:0-2557 GCA_031429155.1 Verrucomicrobiota bacterium
AGTCCATACCAGTTGGGGGTACAGTCCATACCAGTTGGGGGTACAGTCCATACCAGTTGGGGGTACAGTCCATACCAGTTCGGGGTGGAGTCCATCCAAGTTGGAGGGGGAGGGCGGAGGCATGTCAGCGCGCGTCCTGCAGGGAAATCCCCAACAGCGGAAAAGATTTTGTTTGCACTGCGCGGGGTTTACCGGTTAACACTAGCGGCAGGTTTTCTGGATATCCGCAGTCGAATGCAAACACACTCATCCGCTCCACTCTTATGAAAGAAGAAGACAAGACACCCGCTCCCAGAGTTCGCAGAGGCAGTGCAGGCGGGCAGCCGAAGAAAGCCAGTGCCGGTGGGCAGTTGAGGCAAGACGGCGGTTTCGGTATCCTGGGGAGCGTTGGCGGCGTCGCCAAGAAGAAGAAACCGCCCATCAGGTAGCCTGCTGCGGGCTGGCCGGGCGACAGCCTTGTTTCAGATAAAACCAGCGGCCCCGTGCCGCACCACCCTGCACTACTGTTATGTCCATCATTACCTGCGTCCCCAGAATCATGACCCCGGAGCGGGAGGCACTCGCCCGGCGCCGCAGTATCGAGATCAACCCGGCCAATGAGGACCTTTCCCGGACCGTGGAGCGGACGGACGGAAGGCGCGGAGGTCGCCGGCTGGCGCTGCTGACAGGAAACCGGTGGCCGGAGGCAGGAGTTCGGCTCTCGGTGCAGTTTCTCGACAATCCCTCTGCGGCACTGCGCAAGCGGCTGCTGCTGCACATGAATGCATGGAACAAGACCGCGAACATCCGCTTCGAGGAGACGCACCAGAAAGGGCATGTGCGCGTCACCCGCTCCGATGATCCGGAGTGGGAGGGATTCTGGTCATGGGTCGGCACGCAAATCCTCGCGATCGAAGACGAAGACGAGCCCACGATGAACCTCCAGGAGTTCACCATGAAGACCGCGGACTCGGAGTTTCACCGTGTCGTGCGGCACGAGGCCGGGCATACGCTGGGCTTTGATCATGAGCACATGCGCTCCGATCTGGTGAAGAAGATAGATGTGAAGAAGGCCATCGCCTATTATAAAGGAACGGACGGCTGGACGGCGAAGGAGACGCGCGAGCAGGTGCTCACTCCGCTGAGCGCGAAGTCCATCATGGGGACTACAGAATCGGACACGACGTCCATCATGTGTTATCAGATTCCGGGCGAGATTACGAAAGACGGCAAGGAAATCCCGGGCGGCCTCGACATCAATGCGAAGGACTATGCGTTCGCCGGCAAAGTGTATCCGAAGCAGGGCGTGGAGCCTCCGTGGCCGAAAATGCCGGCGGCTGCCAAAAGCAAGTCGGAGCATTCAGCACAAGCCACTGCGGGTCAGCAGAAGCGCGAAGCCCGGGAAGAGGACGTCAGTTTCACCGAGCCGGTGACGCAGCCTCAAAATGAGGACGAAGCGGATACTTTCCATATCGTCATTATGGATGAATTTGATCCAGAGGGATTGAGGGCAAGGCTGGCGGAGAGCGAGGCAAAGAGTGCTGCTTTCAGCAAGGGCGGGAAAAAGAGTCCCCCGCCTTCCGGGACTGTAAGCAAGAAGCCAAAATTCGCGCGCGTGTTTGCCAGCTACGGAGGCGCGCGGGTGAGTTGCACCATGCGCTTGAGAAGCGATAAGGGTGAAGACCCAACTCCATTCGGTGATATCATCAGGGTCCACGAGGAAATCAAAAACTACACCAACCGTGAACAGGGCAAGCTCCCGGATGACGACAGGATGAAGGAGTTTGGCACCCTACTCTTCGATGCGTTATTCCAGGGCGATGTGCGCAGACTGTATGACGAGGCGCGTTCGCGGCAGCATAACCGCAGGCTCGACCTGGTGTTCACCTCCATGATTCCGTGGATCGCGGAGAAGCCGTGGGAGTTCGCCTACGACAAGGTGCGCGACAGCTTTTTGGCCACAGAGGAAATCCATCTCATCCGCAACGTGCTGACTGCGGTTCCCGCCAATGTCATTCCCCGGCGGCCCGGCCCTTTGCGCATCCTCGTGGCCTCGGCTCAGCCCGTGGGCTTCGGGCATCTGTCCATTGATCAGGAGGAAAGCGTCATCCTGCGGGGGTTTCAGCCGCTCATTGATGCGGGTGCGGTGATCGTGAAAGTTCTGCCTCACGCCACCCCGAGTCGTATTCACGGTCATCTCTCGACGGGGAACTATAACATCGTTCACTTCATCGGCCACGGCACTTTCGATGAGGAGAACCAGGAAGGCGCGCTCATCTTCGAGAATGATCGCGGGGGTTCCTACGAGTTGGGCGAAAGGTCAGTCCGCGAGATCTTTTGCCAGCGTGGCGTGAGCCTGGTATTCCTGAACGCGTGCCAGACAGGCTCTGGCGGGCGGGCTGACTTCAACAAGGGCGTGGCGCAGGCACTGGTGTCCCATGGGTTGCCGGCGCTCGTGGCCAATCAGTACAGCGTGCTGGATTCCTCGGCTACATCGTTCGCGCAGCATTTTTACTGGTCTCTGGCGCAGGGGATGAGTCTGGGGCAGTCCGCCAGGGAAGCGCGCATCGCAGTGAAT
>JANOZA010000381.1:0-7001 GCA_031429155.1 Verrucomicrobiota bacterium
GCCGCATCGAACGGCTGCGGCTCACCATGCCCCCGCCGCACACGGGGGACCGAAACTCGCGGGGCATCAGGATCCCACGGCCTCGGCACGGGCCCGGACTCCATAGGAGCACCGTCCAAAGCATCCGGGGAGGATGCGGCCTCGATTCCATCAGGGACCGGCGCAACTTCAGGCGGCGACTTGCTCATACGGCAACCTCCTCATTTTTCAAAGCGGCCAGCAAAAGCCCATAGCCCGCCCGCTCGGCGGCCCGGAGTTCGGCGACGGCGCGGGGATCACCGCGGAAGCCGTTTTGAATGCGAGCCCGGCGCAAAGCCTCGCGCACCTGGCCCGCGAGGTCCGGCGGAAGTCCGGCGCTGCGCAGGTCGTGGAGCAGGCGCCGCTCGTATGCGCGCCGCTGACGGGAAACAGAGGAGGGGCGCTTCATTACGCTGAGCGGCGTTCACACTTTCTGCGCAATGCTTGAAGTACACGAGGCACCTCGAAGTACACCGCGGAGTGAATTTTGAGGTGAGGAATCGTACCTGCCTTCACCCATGCACGGAGAGTCCGGAGGCACGGGCGGCCTTTGGGATCGGGAAACACCTCCTCAGCCATTTTTTGGATATTGACCAAACCGGAGGGAGGCGCGGGGCGCGGGAGTTCATCGGGATTCATGTTTTTGTGGAACAGGTTCTTTTGTGTTCACCCAGAAGCATGGAAGTCAAAGTACCGGCCCCGGCGGTCCTGGAATACGCGCTCCCAAAGGGGAAAACCCGGCCCGCGGGCGGGGGCGGCAGCGCACTCCGGACCGGTCGGGGATGCCGATCCATTCGACGGGCGGGCTCTCACCGCGGCGGCACGGAGCGCGGGAAAACCGCATTTCCCCCCGTCATCGGTGCCGCGAGGCATCGTCAAGCCTCCCGGACCCAACGGCAGCACTGAAAACCTACCACGAACCTACCATGATTCGGGCGCACTAACCAAATAAATCTTGCGAAAAGTGAAAATTCTAGCAGAAAGCACCGCGTGGTAGTGGTTGTTTCGTGGTTGTTTTTTTTCACTGCCCGCCCCCACGCACGGCGTCACGCACCAGAAAAACACCAGGATTTCGGGCATATTTGAGAAAAAATGACGAAAAGTGAAGATTTATTGGCGGGGGTGCCCGCATGAATGGGTAGTTCGTGGGTAGCAATTTCACTGCCAGCCATCACGCGCTCCGCCGGATAGGGACAATCTTGCGATCAGTCCCCGCCGGCTGGATTCCGAAGAAAGCCTTTCCCTCCTTCTCAGTCCCGAGGTTCAGATAGTGCCCGTCAATCACGGTCTCACTATTGCCGGCCTCCAGGGCCGTGCTCGCCTTGCTCCGGAACGCAGCGACGTGGAAACTGATAAATGAATGCCTCAGCACGTCATGCCCGAGGGCGTGGTCCTTGCGCAAAGTCTTGATGTCCCGATCATAGCCCGCCGGGAGGATTTCCGTGCCGTACCTCACCAGCCACCGCCGGAGATTCGGCTGGATGGTGACGACGCGCTTCCGGCCAGTTTTGGCGATGGCAGCGGGAATCGTAATCACGCCGCGGTCGAGGTCAATCAGTGGGCGTCCGGCCGCCTCCGGGCATGAAACGTCGCGGCCCTCATGCCCCGCCAGCTTGCGGAGTTCGCCGTCCGGCCCGGGACGAATGCCCGCGAATAGCGCGAGGGCGACGTAAGGCACCAGCCGGCCTTCCTTGAACTGCTCGGCCCCGCGCATGAGCGCCTCGGCCTGCTTCACACTGAGAACCGCGGGCGTCCCCGTGCTCACCTGCGACTTCGGCACCGCCGCGGCGGGATTCAAGGAATGCCAGCGGCGCGTGACTCCCGGCAGCGGCGTATGGTTTTCCTGTCCACAGCACCACGCGAAAAACCCGCGGAGGTCCGCACGGGCGTTGTTGCGGGACTTCGGAGCGGCCGTCAGTCCTTTGCGGCTGCGGAGGCTATCAAGGAAGGCGGCCACGTCGCCGGCGGTGACTTCGCACGCATCAGGCGTCCAGTCCTCCTCCTCACTCTGCGCGAGGTAGCGCGGCACCGCACACAGCCACCGCTCGAAAGACTTGAGGGTGCATTCCAGTTGAACGGCGGAGCGGTCCCGCAAGACGCCGCGCTTCTGCTTGTCAGCAATGCACGCCAGCCGGGCCTCCCGCAGCGGCATCCGCTCCACCGCCACGGAATC
This sequence comes from Verrucomicrobiota bacterium, assembly GCA_031429155.1. Taxonomy (GTDB): domain Bacteria; phylum Verrucomicrobiota; class Verrucomicrobiia; order Verrucomicrobiales; family V1-33; genus V1-33. The sequence continues at coordinate 2,192 of JANOZA010000381.1, forward strand.
CCGCCAGTGCCCGCTGTAAATCGCCACGGCATCCAGGAGGGACGGAACGCGCCCGCTCCCGGCATCGGCCGCGGAGAGTTTCGCCAACTGCACCACGGCCATTTCCGCCTCGCGGAGCTGGTCCGGCGTCAGGGTAGTGAGCGCCGTCCGCCGGGGATCCGCCACCGTTGCGTGCTCCAGGTTTTTCTCCGCCAGAAAAGTCTCCGCCTCCGCCCTCGACTTGAATTTGCGGCGCGCCCACCGCCCGCTCTCATCCTTCCAACCCTGCACCAGGTAGGTCGTCCAGGAGTAAGCCCCTTTCTTCACCTTGATTTCCCGGATGGAAAGCCGCCACCGGCCGCCGGCCCGATCCTCACGGGAGCGGCGACCGCGTTTCAATGTCTGGCCGAGAGAATTACGAGCGGGTTTTTTCATAGTGGCGGAGTTGCACTTGAATGCACCCCCCGGCCCGAAAAACAAGCGAAATTCGCACTCCAAAATCGCGCCCCAAAGCCGGTTTGTTGAATAATCAAGCACGTCTCCGGGCTCATAACCTGAAGGTCAGTGGTTCAAATCCACTTCCCGCAACCATTTAAAACCCCTGTAAGTCAAGCACTTACAGGGGTTTTCGGTTTCCGGGGCGGGATCCATGCAGGTAATGAACGCTCCACATTTGCCACCTATGAGCCAACTCACCTGCCCCCTGTGCGACATGAACGATGTCGTCGCCCGCCCAGACCATTTTGAATGTCTGACCTGCGGCCACGAGTGGACGGAGGAACCCGAGCCGGATGCCCCCGAGGCCGGCCGTGTTGTGAAAGACGCCTACGGGAACGTCCTCGCCGACGGCGACATCGTTGCCATGATCAAGGACCTCAAACTCAAGGGCTCCTCCGAAGTCCTCAAAGTCGGCACCAAATCCAAACCCATCCGTTTAATGGATGGCGATCACGAAATCTCCTGCAAAATGGCCGGCATGTCTCTCGCTTTGAAGGCGTGCTTTGTGAAGAAAGTTACCGCCTGAACGGAGGGTCTTTCGCAGTGGCCAAACGAGCCTCCGGCAGCGTCAGTCTTTCGGCGGCCATGACGCGCCGGCGAGTTCGGGGGGCAATTGCTGAGGATCCACCGGATAGATGAGCGACAAGTCCATCTGAGACTTGGAGCCGTGAAGAAACTCCAACTCCTCCGGTGCGCCGATAATGAGCCACAGCACCTCGTCGTCGGTATCGTTGAACACCTGTCGCAACTGATCCGGTCCGACCAGCACACCGCCGTATCTTGGTACTGTCAGCGTTTCCTCGCCCACGCGCAGACGGCCCGTGCCTTCGAGAACAAAGTAAAACTCCTCCGCGCGGATGTGCTTGTGCAGGGTGTTCGCGCTCTTCGGAGGCATCCGCCAGAGACGCGCGCCCATGTTCTCGCTCCCCGTGCGCTCCAGGTAATCTGCATTCGGAATCTTCATCAGGTTCGAGGGCCGCCAGAGGAGGTCTTCCGGCTTGATGAGATGGTAGCCTTGGATGGAATTCATAAAGACTCAGGAAAGCCAGGCGCTGCGGACTCACGAGAGAAGCGTCCTTTCAAAGGAGTGCTGACCGTCCTCTCCCTGCTGCCTTCCGCCCCGCCTTCCGTCACCCTCCTTCTCAACTGCCCGCACGCAGCATCAATGTCAGGTCCACGGGCCCGTCGGAGGTGGGCCACGGCACCGTGGGCGCGCAGCTCTTCCAGAAATGCCGCCGTTTGCACCATGCTGCTGGGTTCATAAGTGCGCCCGCGCAGGCTCAAGCCGGTGGGATTGTAGCGCAGGAGGTTCACATGCATCCGCCGGCCCTGGAGGAGCCGGGCCAGATCGCGGGCTTGTGCCAGGGAATCATTCACGCCGGCGAGCAGGCAATACTGAATGGTCGTGGTGCGTCCGCTGCTCTCTTGGTAACGATCCGCTGCCGACAGCACTTCCTCGACATCGAATCGCCGGCCCATCGGCAGCAGGTCGGCCCGCGTGGCATCGTCCGGTGCGTGGAGGGAAATGGCCAGATGCACGCCAAGGTCCGCCGCGCGAAGTTCCTCGATGCCGGGCACGATGCCGACGGTGGAAATCGTGATCTGTCGCCAGCCCAGGGCACCTAGCGCGGGATCGGCCATGCGCTGCACCGCCGCCAGCACGTTATTGAGGTTCAACATCGGTTCTCCCATGCCCATGAACACCACCGTCCGCAGCGTGCGCCCTGACGACTGTGCTTCGCGCCGAAGCCGGATGAACTGCTCCACGATTTCCCCGGAGGTGAGGTTCCGCTCAAATCCCGTCTGCGTGGTGGCGCAGAAGTCACAGCCCATCGCACAGCCCACCTGGCTGGAAATGCAGCCCGCCGCCCGGTCCGGGTGATAGTCCGGCATGAGCACCGACTCCACCGTGCGCCCATCGCTGAGCCGCAGGAGCAACTTGGACGTCCCATCCGTTGCTACCTGACGCAGCGCCAGACTGGCGGCTTCTTTGGAAAACTTGGCCTGCACGAGTTCCGCCAGCCCAGCCGGCATCCGCACCCTGGCACGTGCCTTCCCGCCCCTCACTCCATAAAGCTCCCGCAGCACCCGCAGCGCATGAAAGCCCTTATAGCCATGACTCTCCATCCACGCCGCCAGTTCCTCAGCAGTGAGGTCAGGCAGGGGACGGGGAGTGATAGGAGCGGGGATCATTGGGGAATGCCTCTATTAGCCTCAGCCGCGCAGGATTCGACAGTGAAAGTTTTACACAGGCGCGTTTGCATCGGCAGGTGCCAGACGTGGACCCGGCGGAGCTTGTCGGGCATCTCCCGTTTATCCGGCTAGGGAAGTTCCCGCCGACGGCGGCGTTCGGCTTCCCGAAACAAGCAAAGCAGTGTTCCACCCTACACCTTCGTTTAGGCTTTTGAACGATTCAACGTCTTCAGTGTTCCTGCCTCCACCATCTTCAGAAACTCACCGGCGGCCCGGCCAGGCGGGCGTTGCCGGGGCCAGATGGCCACAATTTTCCGTTCCGGCTTTGGTGCCTGCATTGGGCGATACTCCGGCAGATTCCCGTGTCTGCTCCGGATCGCCATCGCCGGGATCAGCGAAATGCCCAGGCCCGAATGGACGAGTGCCTGGACCGTTTCCAATTGGGCGCTCCGGAAGCTGATCCGCGGAGTCACATCCCGGCGGTCGCAGAAGCCCAGCACCTGGTCCCCGAGGCAGTGGCCCTCCTTCATCACGATCAGCCGTTCGCCCTCAAGGTCGGACGCCCTAACGGTCCGCTTGCGCGTGAGCGGATGGCCCGGCGGCAGGGCCAGCAGCAGTTCCTCCGTGAACAGCTCCCGGATCTCCAGCCGCTCGTCCCGGATCGGATGGCTGGCCAGGGCGAAGTCAATTTCATACCCGTGCGCCAGCTTGAGCAGCCGCTCCGTCGTGTCCTCCTGCACCACAATCTCCACGCCGGGAAATTTCTTTGTGAAGGCCACGATCACCGCCGGCAACAGGTAGGGCGCGATGGTGGGGAGCACCCCGACGGTCACCGTGCCGCGCAGCAAATCGCGCGCCTCGGTCGCCTCGCGTTTCGCCGCGTCCGCCTCCTCAAGGATGCGGATCGCGCGGCGTAGAAACGCCTCGCCGTGCGCCGTCGGCCTGACTGAGCGCTTCATGCGGTCAAAGAGCCGTTCGCCCAGTTCATCTTCGAGCTTCATTATCTGCTGACTGAGCGAGGGCTGGGCCACATGGCATTGCTCGGCCGCGCGCGAGAAGTTTCCCGTCCGCGCCACCGCCACCACGTATCGGAGTTGATGCATTTCCATAGGCAAAACCTATCGTAGGCCAAGGAAGGGAGTATTTCAATCATCACGCTGCGGATGTTCTCATGGGGACGCTTAAACGCCCCAATCAGTTCAACCAACTCAAAAGAAAACACATGACTACCGAAGCCAAATGCCCATTCCATCACACCGCCGGCAGCGGCACGTCCAATCGCGACTGGTGGCCGAACCAGTTGAAGGTTGAGCTGCTTCACCAGCATTCCTCCAAGTCCGATCCCATGGGTCGGGATTTCAATTACACCGACGAGTTCAAGAGCCTCGACCTCGCGGCATTGAAGAAGGATCTCGCATCGCTGATGACTGACTCGCAGGACTGGTGGCCGGCGGACTTCGGCCACTACGGGCCTTTATTCATCCGTATGACGTGGCACAGCGCCGGCACCTACCGCACCGGTGATGGTCGTGGCGGCGGCGGCAGAGGGCAGCAGCGTTTCGCGCCGCTCAACAGTTGGCCGGACAATGTTAGTCTCGACAAGGCGCGTCGCCTGCTCTGGCCGATCAAGCAGAAGTATGGCCGGAAGATTTCGTGGGCCGACCTGATGATCCTCACCGGCAACGTCGCACTCGAAACGATGGGCTTCAAAACCTTCGGTTTCGGCGGAGGCCGCGAAGACACCTGGGAGCCGGATCAGGATGTCTATTGGGGGCGGGAAACCATCTGGCTGGGCGGCGACAAGCGCTATGCACACGGTTCCCATGGTGTCGTCAAGGACGGCGCAGTGCTCGTATCCGATGACGACGCAGATGGAAAGATCCACGGGCGCAACCTGGAGAATCCGCTGGCCGCCGTCCAGATGGGCCTCATCTACGTCAATCCCGAAGGTCCCGATGGCAATCCCGACCCCATCGCTTCAGCACGCGACATTCGCGAGACCTTCGCCCGCATGGCGATGAACGACGAAGAAACAGTAGCGCTCATCGCGGGCGGCCACAGCTTCGGCAAGACCCATGGTGCCGGCCCCGCAACCCATGTGGGGCCGGATGCGGAAGCCGCTCCGATAGTAGAGCAGGGC